>JAYUFP010000942.1:0-9161 GCA_043738665.1 Isosphaeraceae bacterium | reverse complement strand
CCTTCTGGAAGAACGGCAAGTCCGCCGTGCCCCCCGTGGGGTTGTTCGGGTAGTTGAGGAACATTAACCGGGCGCGGTTGTAGACGTCCGCGGGGATCGCGTCGAGGTCGGGGCGGAAGCCGAGCGACGCTTCGAGCGGCATCGTGTAAACGTCGGCCCCGGCGAACATGCTGCCGCTTCGATAGACGGGATAGCAAGGGTCGGGGACGAGGCTGATGTCGGCGGGGTTGAGCACAGCGAAGGGGAAGTGGGCGATCCCCTCCTTCGAACCGATCAGCGGGAGAATCTCGGTGTTCGGGTCGAGCGTGATCCCGTAGCGTTTTTTGCAGAACGCGGCAATCGACTGGCGAAGCTCGGGCGCCCCCTGGTCAAGGGCGTACTGGTGGAACGCGGGGTTCTCGACGTGTTTCTGGAGGCTGCGGATGATCGGCTCGGGCGTGGGCTTGTCAGGGTCGCCCACGCCGAGGTTGATCACGTCGCGTCCGGCGGCGATCGCGGCCTTTTTCTTCTTGTCGATCTCGGCGAAGAGGTAAGGCGGGAGCTTCTGGAGCCGCTCGGACTTCACGAAGGTGGTCGACATCGTCGTTGAATTTCCTACTGCGATTCGTGGGCGTCGATCAGAGAGGCGTGACTGACTTCAGACCGGGTCAGTCCGCGGACACTTCCCGGAATTCGTGCAGGGCAAACGCGACCCGGGCGTCGAGACACCCGAATCGTTTGTGTCCGAAGCCACCGATCGTAAGGCACTCGCGGCGCCGGAGGACGTCCGGGACGGTCGCGCAAATCCCCTCGGCACAGGGATTCCAAGTGCGACAGTATAGTCCCTTCAGAGCCTTGCCCGCAATCGGGGCCGATTTCCATCGGCGAAATGCCTGTTCCGATGCACACCTAAAGGCGGCGTTCACATGAAAGCGATCATTAATTTAATTTGATTTTAACGAAATTACATCATTGAAATATGAAAATCGAGGTAAATTCACTTCGATTCGGGTCTGTCCCGTTCCAGACCGGCGACCGTCGCGTGCGGTCAATCCCGGGTTCCTGATTCTCGACGCGGCATTGAATGAGACGTTCAAAACGGGAGGGCGAGCCTCCTGGCGAGCAAGTTTGACGCTCGGCTCGGCAGGAGCTTCGCCTTCCCGATAGGAATCAAAGCAGACCTCGTGGACCCTGACTTGAGAGATGCGGTAACCGCGCCATTCGTCTCCGCAAGAGTCTCAACACGCCGTGCCGCCGCGGGGCCGGGATTTCTCCCGTTTGATCCCAGCCGATTGGTCGTGATATCGGCCTTACGGTGATCGGGACGTTATCAGCCGCCCGGGGCCTCCGTGGCGGGAAGTTCTTCAAACTTCTCATCTCCGGCGGCCTTGGGCCGCTCCGGCGGACACTCGCGGTCGAGGATCGCATCCACAAGAGGTGTACCCTGCATGTCGTGGTCGACCGCGTCGCCCGCCGCCTGTTCTTTATCGAGAAGGGCGATCAGTTTCTCGCGGCCTCCCGGCTTCAACAGGATTGCATGGAGCTCGGTTTCTCGTTCCTTGCGATCCATCCGTATGTCCTCGATCGAAGGAGGGATTCGGCGTAAGGTCACTTTGGCGCATGCCTCGGCTCGCGGCGCACTCCGAGGATCGGCACCGGTTGCAGGAGTTCACCGGAGCCCATCAGCGTGCCGACGACGACCGTGGCCAGAGAGGCGAGGACGCCGAAGAGGGTCCACCAGGTGATATACCGAGCCTTGTCGGCGGCGACGCTCCCGGCATGACGCACTTCCGGATCGTTTTTCATCTCCCGCCCGACGTCGGCTGCCGAACTGGGGTCGTCACGAACACGTTCGTAGGCGCGGCGATACTTGTCGACGCTCGCATCGTCAACCCCCGCCCGCTTCAAGTCGCGAGACATGCGGTCGACATCAACGCCGCCATCCTCTTGGGTCGTGTAGAGCCCGGAAGCCGCCCCGACCATCGCCCCGAAGCCGGTTCTCAGGCCCGCGCCCACCAGCCAGATCATCCCCAGAAACAGGACGCCCCACAGGATCAAACCGTACAGCACCGCCTCGGTCTTGCTCTCGCCGACGGCCAACCGGCTGGTCGCCCATCCGCCGAAAAACATCGAGAGGAGCATCGCCACGATCGAATAGATCGCCGTCCCGGTACCAAGCCTCTCGCCCGTCCCCCTGACCGCGAGTTCAATCCCCAGGGCCAAGCCGAAGAGAGTGAGTACCATGTAAATTGTCAGAGAAACCATCGCCCCCGCGGCAATCGCCCCCCAGCTCACACGACTCTTCACTCCCAAGAGGTCGGCCGCATTTGGCAGGTTCCGCGTTTCCATGAGTTTCTCCCGGATTTCAAGGCATGATGTCGCGCGAATCGCACTAAGGCAGTGTCCATGGCCGCAAATTCGATACCCAAGGAGGGGCCTTCTCAAGGTCGGTTGAAGGATTTTTCTGATTGCTCACGACCGTTCATGTTGTGATTTACCGTTTATCTGTCGAGCGGGACTCGCCGCTCTCGTCGCGTGGCGATGGCGTGCCGCCCGGCGTGGATGCGCGCGATCGACATGGGGCAGGGGGAGGCTCTTGAGAAAAAATCACCCGACCGGGTATCGAGGGACGGGCCGACCCATGATGAAGGTCTTTCAGTGCTGTTTCGTTTTCGATGGACCGAGATGCCCGATGCCCAATGGTCAATGACTGAAGGAAGACTAAGTAACTATCTCAAAACCCGGTTTCGTCCCTTGTTTTCAAGGTGTTCAAAGGGGTTTTGAGATAGTTACCAAGGGGTCTGGGGAGGATTGCGGTCTCGTTTCTTGGACATTGACCATCGGGCATCTTGAGAACTCCACATCGAAAATGAACAACGATCCGACAGAAGGCTGGAAATCGTCCTCGTTCCCACGGTCCGCCGTGGGAACGAGTCGATCCGGGCTCTTTCGCTCCGTGTCGGGTCGTTGAAAATGAAACCGCCCTGGAAGGTCTCTGCGTTCCTCTTGCGCGGCCGTTTCATTCTCGTGATTTCGACGCCTTCGGGAGTGCGAGCCCGGGCCGGTGAAAAGTTGGTGTTGACGATGTTCTGAATTCCTCCCCGTTCCGTCGCGCCCTTTTTTCCCCCCCTTGCGAAGGGGCGGGATCGGCAAGTTCACCGCGACCTACCACGCCATGTTCCGTCGCGCCCTTTTTTCCCCCCCTTGCGAAGGGGGGGAAAAGGATCGGCCGCTTGCGCCCTCATCCCATTCCCGGGCGGTATTGGATGATTGCGGAGCGGCTCGTCGAAAAGGATCGGCCGCTTGCGTCGTCATCCCATTCCGCGCCACAAAAACACGCGTCTCAAAACCATCTCTCCAGTCCGGTCAACACCCACTTTTCAACAGCCCGGGCTCGCACTCCCGTTGAGAACGAAACGGCCCTGGTTCCTCTTGCCGCCCGTTCACGACAATGCTTAGGCTATGTGGGGGCCGCGAAGCGGAATGACTTTCGGATCCGACCGTCCGCGGGCCTCATTCAGACGTGCCATCGATTTCCCCCCAAGAAACCATCCGCCGGAACAAACTTTCGATATGATGAAGGGCGGGGCCGTCAACACAAGTCGCCTCCTCACGGGCCCTTATGGGCACGTCAGCGGCCGACGGGAACTTGAGTCGGCGATTCCCGGGCGAATTCGGGGATTCTTGTCGAGCACTCGCCCGCGAGCGGACGAACGAACGCGACCCCGGGGTGTGGGGCGGCTGCGTCGCCGGAAATCTTACCGCTCGAAATCGAACGTGATATTCCATGAGTCATGAAGTGAAAAGCATATATGTGCGGCCTGACGACCCTGATCAGGTTTTGAAAGACCCCGCCCGATTGGCCGCCCTCGCGAGCACCGGCTTGCGCGACGGCGGATTCGAGCCGTCGTTCGACCGGCTGGTGAGGCTCGCCGCGAAGCTCTTCTCCGCGCCCGTCGCCTTCGTCTCGCTCATCGACGACGAGCGCCAGTATTTTAAGAGCCGCGTGGGGCCGGCCGAATCCCGGGGCCGACTCCGAGAAACGCCGCTCTCGAGCTTTTTCTGTCGCCACCTCGTCGCCGGCCGACAACCGCTGGCCATCGATGACGTCCGCCTTGACCCCCGTGTCATGGACAACCCGTCGGCGGGCGACCCGGGCGTCATTGCCTTTCTCGGCATCCCGCTCATCGTTGACGACCATGTGATCGGGTCGTTCTGCGTCATCGACGGCAAACCCCGTTCCTGGTCGTCGGACGACGTGGGAGTGTTGGGCGATCTCGCCGAATCGGTGGTCACGGAAATCCGTCTCCGGGCCGAACGGGATCGACTGACCCGGCAACGCGCGGAGGAGGAAGACGCTCGCCAAAAACTCCAGGTCACCTTGTCAAGCATCGGCGACGCCGTGATCGCCGCGGACGACCGGGGGTTGGTCACGTTTATGAACCCCGCGGCCGAGAGGCTCTGCGGTTGGACTAGGGAAGACGCACTCGGCAAGCCGCTGGACGCGGTCTTCCGGGTCGTCAACGGACACGCCCGAAGTCCCGTCGAAAATCTCTTCAAGACGGCCCTCGAAGGGGCCGAGCGTCTGAAACTGCCCGAAGACACGTTCCTGATCGCGAAGGATGGCTCGGAACGGCCGATCGAGGACAGCATGGCGCCGATCAAGGACGGCCGCGGTGAAGTCAAAGGCGCAGTTGTCGTCTTCCGCGACGCCGCCGAGAAGAAGACGGCCGCCCGCAGACTCGCCGATTACGAGGGGCGTTTTAGCCTGATCTTTGAAAGCGTCAAGGATTTCTCGATCTTTACCGTCGATCTCGACGGCGTCATCACGAGCTGGAACGTCGGGGCGGAAAATGTCTTCGGTCATAGCGAAGGCGAGGCGATCGGGCAGCCCTTCGCGATGATCTTCACGCCCGAGGATCGGATGAAGGGAGTTCCCGCGTTGGAACTGAAATCGGCGAGTGTGACCAAGCGGGCGTCCGACGAACGGTGGCACTTACGGAAGGACGGCAGCCGATTCTTCGCCAGCGGGATCGTGACGGACCTGACCGACCTGGGCGGGAGGCTCATCGGTTTCACCAAGGTCGCGCGCGACATCACGGCCACCAAACTGGCCGAGGAACGCCTCAAGTCGCAGGCGGAAGCCCTGAAGGAGAACGACCGACGCAAAGACGAATTCCTCGCCATGCTCGCCCACGAACTGCGAAACCCGCTCGGCGTGATCGGCAACGGCGTTCAGCTTGTCCAAAGGGTGAAGGAGCCGGAGTTACTCTTTCAACTCAGCGAGACCATCCTGCACCAGGTTCGTCATCTCACCCGACTGATCGACGACTTGCTCGACGTCTCCCGGATCACGCAGGGAAAAATCGTCCTCAAAAAAGAAACCGTTGAACTCGCGGAAGTCATCGAGAGGGCCGTCGAGCTGGTCCGGCCGATCGTCGAGGAGAAATCACATCATATGACGTTCTCAGTGCCCGATCGAACGGTCCAGTTCGTCGCGGACCCCACCCGCGCCGAGCAGATTCTGGGCAATTTGCTCACGAACGCCGCGAAATACTCCAACCCCGGCGGCTCGATCCACGTCTCGGCCGTTGTCGACGACGACGTGATCGTCCTCCGCGTTCGCGACACGGGCATCGGAATTCCGGCCGACATGCTCCCACGAGTGTTCGGCCTGTTCACGCAAGTCGACGGCTCGATCGACCGTTCGAGGGGGGGGCTTGGGATCGGCTTGACCCTCGTGCAGACCCTGGTCGAGATGCACGGCGGCTCAGTTTCGGCCGAGAGCGAAGGCGAAGGCAAAGGATCGGAGTTCACCGTCCGGTTGCCCGTCGGGCATCCCGATCCCGAGGTGAAGAAGCCCGACCGTCCCTCGGTCGCCTCTCCGGTGGGTACCGGCCGCATCTTGATCGTCGATGACAACGTGGAAACCGTCAGGCTCGTCGCCCGCATGCTGAAACACCACGGGTACCAAGTGGAATCCGCCCACGACGGCCACGGCGCGTTCGACGCGGCACGCCGCTTCCACCCCGACGTCATTCTCCTCGACATCGGCCTACCCGGCATGAACGGGTATGAAGTCGCCAACGTCCTCCGCAAGGAGCCCTGCTGTGAAACGACCCGGTTCATCGCCGTTTCCGGCTACGGCGAAGAAAAGTCGCTCAACCGTTCCAAAGAGGCGGGGTTCGACCACCACCTCATCAAACCGCTGGACTTCGAGAAACTCCTCCAAATTCTCGACCGGGAATGACCCTCAACGTGCGCGGTGGATCTCATTTTAAAACTTCTCCATATTTTAGAAAATCGGCACGGGAGTTGCTTTGCTTTTAAGATAGGCGGTATTCGATGATTGCGGGGCGGCTCGTTTCGGGGCGGGTTCACACGATCAAGGCCGCCGGTCCGCGGGAGGCGGCTGACGATCATGGTGGACTTTTCGCGGTTGCTCCGGCTTGGAAAGGAGCAATTCGACCAGGGGAATCGGTTTCGCGTGCTAATCGTCGATGATAACGTTCCGCTGGCCCAGTTGCTCGTCTTGCTTTTGTACCAGAGTGGATTCGAAGTACGGACCGTGGACAGCGGGCACCTTGCGCTCGATGCGGCGCTCGCCTTTCGGCCTCACTTCATCCTTCTGGACATTGGCCTCCCCGGCCTTGACGGCTACCAGGTGGCCGAGCAGATTCGCAACGACCCGATCCTGAAATCCGTGGTGATCATCGCCATCTCCGCGTACGGACCGGATTACCGCGCGGAGAGGCGTTGCCGTGCCGACTTCAACCATTACCTCACAAAACCCGTCTTGATCGACGACCTCTTGCCACTTCTCTATTTAAATGAATGCTGACTTCTTTAATTCCATGACTTTTTGTCGGTTCGCCGCGGTTCCGGGGCGCGCGGCTTCGTTCGCGGCCGGGACGGCTCTCTCATGGTGCCTGGAGACGTCAACGTCCTAAGACGTCATGATCTCCTCGGGAAGACGATCGTTCGCGTAGACATTCTGGACGTCATCGTTCTCGTCGAGGATGTCGCGGAGCCTGAGCATTCGCTTGGCGTTATCAACGTCGAGGTCGACCGTCGTCGTCGGGATGTAGCTCGTCTCGGCGGTCTCGGTGGCGATCTTCTCGTTTTCGAGGGCTTTCCGGACGGATTCGAGAACCTTGGGGTCGCAGGTGACTTCCCAGTAGCCTTCGATCAGCTCCACGTCGTCCGCGCCGGCTTCGAGGGCGACTTCCATCATCCGGTCTTCGCTCACGTGCTTGGCATCGATGACGAAGAGGCCTTTGAAGTTGAACAGGTAGCTGACGCAGCCGCTGGCCCCGAGGTTCCCGCCGCAGACTTCGAACGCCTTACGGAGTTCCCCGGCGGTGCGGTTGCGGTTGTCGGTCAAGACCTCGCAGAGAACGGCGACCCCGCTGGGACCGTAACCTTCGTAAACGATGTCTTCGTAGTTGTCGGCCCCGAGTTCCCCGGTGCCCCTCTTGATCGACCGCTCGATATTATCTTTGGGGCAGCTGTACGACCGGGCCTTGTCGATCGCGTAACGGAGTTTCAGGTTGGAGTCGGGGTCGGCGCCGCCGTGCTTCGCGGCCACCTGGATCGCGCGACAGAGCTTGGTGAATAGCTTGGCACGCTTGGCGTCCACGGCTCCTTTGCGGTGGGCGATATTCGCGGAATGCGAGTGACCTGCCATGAATCCCTACGACTCCTGCCGGGTGTTTCGAGAGCCGGCGTTGACCGGTGGAATGACCGATGACCAAGGGCCGATGGCCGATGACCAAGGGCCGATGACCGATGACCGATGACCGAGGGCCGATGCACATGCTGAATGGAGTGGCTTTCGGCCGTTTGTCGCAGAACGTGCGGACTCAAGAGTCGGACCGTTCTCCGGTCACGGGGTGACGCCCGTTGCCGGCTTGGGGATCTGGCCGATTTTCTTGAGCGATTCGAGTTTCTTGCGGATTTCCGTCAGCCGCTTGTCGGGCGGAGTGGCCTTGGAAGCCGCCTTTTCGGCCGATTCCCAGGAGGATTTCGCCTTCGCGGTATCCTGAAGCTGGAAGTAGACGTCGCCAAGGTGTTCGAGGATCGTCGCGTCGGTCGCGGCGATCTCAACGATCGCCTTCACCGCCTTTTCGAGAGGCTCGACGGCCTCCTTGACTTTACCGCGTTTGAACAAGATCCAGCCAAGGCTGTCGAGGTAGGCGCTATTGTCGGGCTCCTCGGCCACGGCCTTGCGGATCATGGCCTCGGCCTTCTCAAGGTTTTTGCCTTGCTCCGCGTAGAGATAGCCGAGGTCGTTATTCACGCCGGCGTCGTCGGTGTTCTTCTCCAGGAGGATCTCGAGTTCCGCCTCGCCCTTGGCGTAGTCACCGAGGTTGACGTACGCGATCGAGAGTTGCTGGCGGGCCGTGTGGACGACTTCCTCGTTGTTGGGGAACTTCTCCAGAAGCCCTTTGAGCGTGACGATCGCGTCTTCATTGCGGTCGGAGCTGGTCTGGATGCTGCTCAGGATCAGTGCGGGGCCGGGGTTGTTCGCATCGCGCTTCATGGCGGCGTTGAGGAGGGCGACCGCTTCATCAAGTTTTCCCGTCTGACTCAAGACGACGGAAAGCTGCGTCTGGGCGTCGAGGTCGTTGGCGTCGAGCTTGAGGGCCTCCCGCGCGGCCTTGATCGCGCCGTCGTTGTTGTTCGCCAGGCGGTGATAGCGGGCGAGCTCGACGAGTTGTCGGACGTTCCGCTGGTCGGGAAACTTCGCCAGCATCTCGTCGAGTGTCGCCGCGAGGTCGGCGAACTTTCGGAGATTCAACAGCAGCAGAAGCATCGCCCGATACGTTTCCGGGTTCGAGTTCCGTTTCAGTTCGAGCTGCTGGACGGGGAGAAATTTCTCCAGCTTCCCAGCGCCCATGGCAAGAGCGGCGAGTACTGAGACGCCCGTCTTGGGCAGTGTCGGCGGCTCGGCGGTGAGCATCTTCACGCCGGTGTCGAGGACGACGTCGGTGAATGCGGGGTCTTCGAGAATCCCCTTGATCTGATCTTGCACCGCGTCAAGCTGGCGGCGGCCGAACTCTTCGGAAAGAATCTTGAGAAGCTCGTCCGCCTTCTTCCGCTTCAACAGTGAGGCGGCGAGGGCGCTATAGCCTTGCGCGGTCGGCTGGGTGGCGACGAGAGCCTTGTACATCGTCTCGGCC
>JAYUFP010000941.1:0-9189 GCA_043738665.1 Isosphaeraceae bacterium | reverse complement strand
GGGCAACCCGGGGCGTTGCCCCGGGCTCTCCTGTGTCGCCCTTTCAGGGCGAAGACGAACGCGCAATGGAGACAATGCCGGAATCCATTGGCGCACCCAAAAATCCTGTCGGCTCACCTTTCCTATTGAACCAAGGTACACTGAGAGACGATGATTGAGAGACGCGGAGAATGAGAGTCTTCGGGAGGGCGAGGCTGACGTGATGAAAAGTTGGTGTTGACATCGCAGGAGGGCCGGTCTTGATCGGCGCGTTTTTGTTGCGCGAGAGGCAATGCTGACACGGTCGACCGATCCTTTTCCCCCCTTGCGAAGGGGGGTCAGGGGGGGGTGGGCCGTGCGACTTGGCATTAGAGAGACGCCCCTTCTCGCGAAACGGAGCATGAAGACCGGGCTTTCGAGTTGTTCCGAGATCACCCCCTCTAACCCCCCCCTTCGCAAGGGGGGGGAAAGTGGCGCAACGAAATCGGGATGAACACAAGACGCCGTCAACGTCAACTTTTCATCACCCCAGAGCGAGGCTCCCGCCGAGCCCGGCCTGCACGCGGCTCGGCGGGAGCCTCGCCCTCCCAAGGTCGACAATTCGATCGCCTGACCAAGAGAAGCTCGTTCGGCGAACAGGTTGGCGCGGGGTGCATCGGCAATGGCGAAGAAGCACGCGAGTAACGCAGGGTTCTTGCTTCCGGAGATCTACTCGCAAGCCCCTCCGCCGCCCCCGCGCGATTTGCCATTCAATATCGGCACGCTGCTGCTTCCCAAGCTGATATCCGAAATCGCGTTCGGAAAACACATCAAGGAAGCCCAGCGCACCGCCGCCCATGCCGCACTGAAGAAATGGAGCGACAGCCTCAACGCAGGCAAGCTCAACGCTCTGACCGAATCCCAGGTCGAGGGCGACTTTACCGGAAACCTCCTTGCCTCGCTCGGTTACCGGACCCAGAACAACGCCGGGGCCGACGGCTCGTTCACCATGATCCCCAAGTGGCCCCTGCCGGGCACCGGTACACCCGACGTCGCTCTCGGCTTGTTTCGGTTCGACGACATGGGCGGGATCGTCGGCAGTCCCAAGGTGGTCGTCGAACTCAAAGGGGCGATGGTCGACCTCGATAAGCGGGTCGGCGGCCGGACCCCCGTCGAACAGGCATGGACTTATCTCAATGCCTGCGAGTCCGCCGAATGGGCGATCGTCAGCAACTTCGCCGAGATCCGCCTCTACCACCGCAAAGGCTCGAATTACGTCCACCGCGTGCGGATGGTCGACCTCGACGATCGCGACAGGTTCGCCGAGTTCTACGCCGTGTTTCACGCCGACGCCCTGCTCGGCACCGGTACGTTCTTGCACAAAACGTCGTGGCTTCTCCAGCAAACCGAGCAGAAGCAAGAGTCGGTCGGCGAGAAGCTTTACGACGAGTACCGGCTCCGCCGCCACGAGCTGATCCGCGAGCTGACCGCCAAGGGCCACTCCTTCATTAAATCGGTCCCCGCCGCGCAAAAGCTGCTCGATCGCATCCTTTTCGTCGCGTTTGCTGAGGACCGCGGCCTTCTGGATAACACGGGAAAAGTCCTTGAACACACCGCCGCCCAGAGAAACTACCTGTCGTCAAAGTGGAACAACTTCCAGAGGCTATTTCGGGCGATCGACCAGGGCGACCCTCCGCACGACATCCCCGAATACAACGGCGAGCTTTTCAAGCCGGACGAGATCCTCGACGACCCGAATCTTCAGCTCGACGACAAGTGGCCGACCGTGTTCACGGAGATCGGAAAATACGACTTCAAGGATGAAGTGACCGAATCGGTGCTCGGCCGGATTTTCGAGCTGAGTATCGAGGATATCGAAAAGCTCAAGCAGACCGGCCTGATCGAAGAACCCGAATCGCCCGACCAGAAGAAGCCCGGCCGTCGCAAACTCCAGGGGGTCTTTTACACTAACGCCGCGATCGTCGACTACCTCGTGAGCGCGGCGCTCCAGCCCGCTTACGACGCCGAGAAGTCCCGCCTCGCCGCCGAAATGGCCACAAACCCCGATGAGCCTTCCGCGGCCTTCGTCAAGGCGATGATCGGCTGGCTCGACACGCGAACCGTATGCGACCCGGCGTGCGGCTCGGGTGCGTTCCTCACGCGGGCGTACAACTGGTTCGAGGACCGCCGCATCCAGCTTTTGAACCAGCTCCACGACGTCGCCCCGACCGATCCCCTCTGCGCCGGCCACCCCGACGACTGGCGCGCCCGCTCGGCCCAGACGATCCTCAGCAACAACCTCTACGGCGTCGACCTATCCGGAGAGTCGGTCGAGATCGCCCGGCTTTCGCTCTGGATTCGCACTGCGCGGAGAGACCAGAAGCTCACGAACCTCGCCGAGAACGTGGTGCGGGGAAACAGCGTCGTCACGGATAAGAAGGTCGATAAGCTCTTCTTTGATTGGCAAAAACGGTTCCCCCGAGTCTTCAAAAACGGCGGGTTCGACGCGGTGATCGGCAACCCGCCGTACGTCCGGCAAGAGCACCTCGGGGCGATCAAGGAACATCTGCAGGCGAATTTCCAGAGCTATCACGGGATGGCCGACTTGTATGTATACTTTTACGAACGCGGCATCTCCCTTTTGAAGCCCGGTGGCAGGCTGGCGTTCGTCGTTACGAACAAATGGATGAAGGCGGGATACGGAGAGCCGTTGCGGAGGTATTTCGGCGAAAATACCTGGGTCGAGTCTGTCGTCGACTTCGGCCACGCCAAACAATTTTTTAAGGACGCCGATGTTTTCCCTTGCTTCCTCGTCGCGCGGAAGCCGAACGGGGGACCGCCCCCCGAAAACGCTAATGTCTGCGTGATTCCTCGGGGCTTGGTCGAGCTTGATCAGCTGAAAGTTAATGTCGGAGCCCATGCCATCCCGATCGAGCGAGATCGCTTTGCTTCCGACTCTTGGCAACTCGAATCGAAAGCCGTGACCGGACTCATGGCAAAGATCCGTGGGAACGGTGTTCCCCTTTCGGGGTATGCGGGAGCGACACCGAAGCGCGGCATCCTGACCGGCTTCAACGAGGCATTCCTTATCGATACCGTGACCAAAGAGCGCCTGGTCCGTGACGATCCGAAAGCGATCGAGATTCTCAAGCCCTACCTGCGGGGACAGGATATCAAGCGATGGTCACCTGATTGGAACGGCCTTTGGATGATTCGGATTCAATCGAGCGGTAATAAGACTTGGCCGTGGTCGACCGCGAGCGACAAAGCGGAGTCCGTTTTTTCGATGGCGTACCCAAGTGTTTACAAACATTTACTCAAATCCAAGGCCGATCTTACCGCGCGTCAAGACCAGGGGCAGTTCTGGTGGGAGTTGCGGGCCTGCGCGTATTGGGATGAATTCGATGCTCCGAAGATCGTCTTTCCGGAAATCACATGGCACTTGCAATGGTGTTTGGACACTCAAGGAACACTTCTTAATAACACTGCTTACATTCTCAATTCCGTGGATCTGTGGATTCTCGCCGTCATGAATTCGGCCGCCGGCTGGTGGTACTCATGGCGTGCCGCCGTCCACGGGAAAGACGAAGCGTTACGATACATCAAAGAGTTCGTGCACGATTTTCCGATCCCGAAAGCCGCGGAAATGGGCCACCGAACGGCGTCGGAACTGGTCGATCGACTTATCAGCATCTCCGCGTCCAGTCAGTCGACAAGCGCGGAACTCCTCGACTGGCTCAAAGTCGAATTCGGCATCACCGAGCCCAACACGAAACTCCAAAATCCGATCGGCCTGAGTTCGGACGACTTCGTCCATGAAGTGAAAAAGGTCCGGGGTAAATCGAAGGATCTATCGAGCCCGCAGTTGAAGAAGCTCCGGGACGAATACGTCCGCGCCGTCGAGCCCGCGAGGGCGCTGGCGGACGAGGCGAAGGGTCTGGAGCTTCAGATCCACGACCTCGTGAACGAAGCCTACGGGCTCACCCCCGAGGAAGTCCGCCTGATGTGGGACACCGCCCCCCCGCGAATGCCGATCGCCCGCCCTCCGGGGGTCTGAACTCGGCCTTCCAATCCGACGGTTGGGCCTGAAAAGAGCCTTCTTGCACAAATCGTCAACACAAAATCAATTCATTTTCAACTGGCGCCCGACCGGCCCGGGCACCGTACTTGCCTTAGTCTCCGAACCTGACCGTTCTTGAACGCCGAGGGGGCGATCGACGGTCTGGGGATCATGGCAAGAGGCGGCGATGGGTGTCGGGGTCGATCGCGGAGTCGGGGATCGGGGCGGGGGTGCTCCGACGCCGACGTGGTATCACATGCTGGATTCCTGGCGAGGGCTCGCGTGTTTGATGATTGTCATCCATCACGCGGGCTACGCTTTGCTTAAAAGCGACGTCGGCGATTCCTGGTTGCGCTGGTCCGCCTGGTACGGAGTTCGGCGGATGAGCCTGGGCGTGCCCCTGTTCTTCGTGATCAGCGGGTATTGCATCGCCGCGAGTGCCGAGTCCTCGGTCCGGCGTAACGAATCCCCCTGGGTCTTCCTGAAAAAACGCGCCTGGCGGATCTACCCGCCCTACTGGCTGGCTCTGGCGGGATTCATGCTCATCCTGGGCTTGCTGGACGTGGCGGGATACTCGCGGTTGTTTCAGCACGGCCGCGGGGTCGAGCTCGACGCCCCCTGGAGTCTCGACGGCTTCCAGTGGCTCGGCAACCTGACGCTCACGGAGACCTGGCGCCCGCACCTTTTGGGTTCGGATCGCAACGTTTACACGGGTGTGGCGTGGTCGCTCTGTTTTGAAGAGCAGTTTTACTTCTTGTGCTTCCTCGCGCTCTGCGTTTTTCCCGGCAGGATGACGCATTTCCTGCTGGGAACGACCGCCGCCGTGGCCGCGGTGCGGATCTATGCGTGGTGGGTCGACGGCCTTGAAGGGCTCTCCGGCTCGTTCCTGTTGCTCTGGCACGAGTTCGCCGTGGGACTCGCCGTGTATTACCGACTGACTCGGGCCGGGCGTCCGCGGGTGAACCGCCTGATCGAAGCGGGGCTGCTCGCCCTGCTGGTCACGGGGCTTGCCGCCGACGGCCGCGAAACGGCCGCGGCCGCGGCGTTCGGCCTCTTGCTGATCGCCTTGAAACGTTGGGACACCCGGGTGCATGAGGCGCGCTGGCTGATGCCGTTCCGCGAGTCGGGAAGGCGCTGTTATGCGATCTACCTCGCGCACCTGCCCGCCGGGGTGGTCGGCAACCAGCTCCTTTACGAGATGGGAGTGACCGCGTTCTGGGGGCGGGCGCTGGTGATGATCCCGGCGGTGTCGGTCGCGGGTGTCGTGTGCGGGTGGTACTTCCACGACGCCGTCGAGGCGTTCCAGAAATGGTTCCCGGGCGTGACGCAAGGGTTTCGGCTGGGAAAAGAGCTCTCCCAGCGAAGGCCCCGGATGTTCCCTCAGCCCCGCTGACGGGCGGGCGGGAGGATTGCAAAGTCCGTCCTTCTCCCCCGGGAGAAGGTGGCCGTAGGCCGGATGAGGGTTCCCGAGTCGTGGCGTCAAGCAAAAGACCCCTCATCCCAGGAGGATTGCAAAGTCGAGAAGTCCTCGAAACCTCGCCCGCAGTCTAACCGCAGAGAACGCAGAGACAAGACGAGAGAAGAAACGAGAGCGGATTCGCTAGCCTTTATCTCATTTCTTGTCTCTTCTCTGCGATCTCTGCGATCTCTGCGGTTAATCCGCTTTTTGACTTTGCAATCCTCCTGCCCTCATCCGCCCGCCGCTTCGCGGCACCTTCTCCCGGGGGGAGAAGGGTTAACGTCGGACTTTGCAATCCTCCTGGATGGGCGGGCGGTTGCCTTGACGTTCTTGGACGGTTTCGGAGCGAATTGAGGAATTCTCGGACATCGCGGACGAATCGAGTTGAACCCGGCGGACGTCGCGGCTGTAATCCTGTGGATGCGGCCGACGGAGGGGAGGCTCCCTGGAGGGGGTTCCCGGTCCTGAAGGACGCATCGGGAGGACTCGACCCATGGAGTGGCGAACGCGGTCCCGGCGGCCTCTGGCGTCGTTACTGACGGTAATTAGCCTGATCGGCACGGTGTCGGCCGGCACCGATGATGAAAAGCCGCCCCCAAAGCCCGCGTTGGAGGCTCCCGTTTTGACGGGCATCACCATCGACGGCGACCTCAAAGACTGGCCCGCGGCGCTCCCGCGCTACCCGATTCGAAATCTGTACATCCTTCCGCCGTATTACGGTCTGAACGGGCTCGACGGTGCCGATCTCTCGACCAGCGCCGACTTCAGCGCGGCGTTTTCCGTGGGGTACAGTCCCGAGGAACAGGTAATCTACCTCGCCGTGATCGTCCGCGACGACAAGTCGATCGTGGGACACGACGGCTTTTGGGACACCGACGCCGTCGAAGTCTATCTCGACGGGCGTCGATCGGAAGACGTCGTCAACGGCTTCCCCGAAGGCGCTACAGGGGAAACCGTCGACGCCGGCAAATTGCCCGTCCTGCAATACATCGGTATCCCCGGTGAAGGGCGGGTCTACGGCGTCAAGAAGTCGTCCGGAGAGGAGCGCGGGCCGAACAACCCGATCCTGATGTTCGGCGACATCAAAAAGACCAAGACCCGCATGAAATTCCGCAGGGAGAAGGGCGTTACCACTTACGAATGGGCACTCCAGGCGTTCGACAAATTCCCCGGCGAGCCGACCAAGCTCGAACCCGGCAAGAAGATCGGGTTCGACGTCGCCGTGGCCGACAAGGACAAGCCCGCGACCACCGCGAGGCCGGAGACCGAGCCCGAGGCGGACCGGGTCGCGTGGCTGTCGTGGGTTCCGGAATACCGGGGGCTCAAGTTCCTCAACGCCAAGCACCTCGGCGAGATCGTCCTGGGAGAGGTTCCCACGGCCCCCGCGCCTGAGGTCGACAAGTGACTGACGGAGGCCGTACATCCGTCGCTTCCTGATCTTGGTTTAGACTCGGCGCGGCCTGGAATGAGACGTTCAAAACGTGAGGGCGGGCCTGGGCTGGTGAAAGGTTGGTGTTGACGACGCAGGAGGAACTCACTCCTCGACCGTCCCTTTCCCCCAACCCGCGACTAAAGCCGCCAAGCCCACGAACGGCATCAGGGCCACCGTCACGAAGATCGGGCCGAAGCCCCCCGTCGCGTCCTTCACGGCCCCCGCGAATGGGAGAAACCCGGCGGCGAAGAGGTTTCCGAACGCCCCCAGGATTCCCACGATCAGCCCCGTGTTCCGCCCCGAGACCTCCTGCGCGAACGAGAAGTAATTCGCCATGAACGCCGCCGTCCCCATCGCCATGAAGGAGAGCAGGTAGATCGCCATGTAAGAGTTCCCTGTTCTTCCGACCCATGAGCCGCTCGAAATCACGAGCGTGCAAACGCCCATCACGATGAGTCGCGAGTTCACGGCGCTGAAACCGCGCCCCGCGAGGATTCGTGACGAGCCGCCGCCGATCAAGTTGCCGAGGTCGGCGGCGAGGAAGGGGAGCGTGATCAAGAGGGTCGTCCCCACGGTCTTCGGGCTCACCGTGTTCCCGAAGACAACTCCCAGGGCGTCGGCAACCGGCACGGCGAACGACTGGAGCCAGGCCGGAGGCGTCAGATCCTCTTTGATGTATGTCGGCAGCCAGTTCAAGAGAAAATGCCAGCAGACGTTGATGGACACGGTCACCACCATCAGAACCCAGAACCGTCGTACCCGGACGACCTCGCCGAGACTCTTCGCCCAGTCCGAGCCTTCGAGACTTTTTTCCGGAAGCACCCAAGCGAAAAATAGCAAGCCGATCATGAACCAGGCGATCGCAAGCCAGATCGCCGTGAACCCGTAGCGGTACGAACCGGCGGCGATCATGAACGACGATGCCAGTAGCCCCTGGAACGTGAGGCGTGACTCGGACGATAATCTCGTCCCGATTTCCGACTTATCGGCGACGAGTTTCCGTCCCGCGAACACAGCGCGGTGCTTGCCACTCAGAACCACCAACCAGACGATCACCCAACCGAATCCGAGCGTTCCGACGATGAGAAACGCTTTGCGCCAGCCGTAAATCTCGGAGATCGGCGTCACGATTAACGGAGTGAGCACCGCCCCGACGGCCGCACCCGAGTTGAAGATCCCGTTCCCCAGGCTCCGCGACGCCGGCGGAAGGATCGTCCGCGTCGCCCGGAGGGCGCACGGCCAGTTGAAGGATTCTCCCAGTCCCAACACCGCGCGGAAGGCCATCAAGAACCCGAGCGTGGGCGAATACGCCGCGGCGATCGCCGCCAGCGACCACCACGTCACGGCCCCGGCGTAAACCCAGCGCACGTTCCAGCGGTCGACGAGGTATCCCGCCGGAACCTGGAAGAACGCATAAGACATCGCGAACGCCGCGAGCACCCAGCCGAAATCGGCGTTGGTCAAACCGAACTCGGCCTTGATCTTGGGACCGACGATCGCGATCGCCTGGCGGTCCATGTAGTTCAAGACCGTGACCACGAACATCAGCCAGCAAAGGCCCCAGGCCCAGAGACTCGCCTTGGCGGGTCCGTCGTGCAGGTCCGATACGTCAGACGACGCGATGCCGGGATGTGCCAAGAGTCGTGCCCCGATGATGGCGGATGACGATTGACGGATGACCGACGATTGACTAACAAATCCGCCATTCGTCATTCGTCGTCCGCCATTCCCAAAACGACTAGGTTGCCAGATCCGAAGACCTTCGGCAACGGTCGAGACTTCTCGCAAGGCCGTCAATCCGCCTATGATACGGTGTTGCGTCACGGATGACGTGGATTGGACGGTTCACCCGGCGGCTCGGACATCCATTGATGACGACAAACTCGTACAAGCCCGCTCCGCGGTCCCGGCGACGCCGGTTCAAATGGCTGGTCGGACTCGCTCTTTTGCCGATATTCGCGATTCTCGCACTCCCCTGGATCCTCAACAGCGCCCCGGGACGCTTTTGGCTGATCGGGCAAGGGAACAAGGCCCTGGCCCCCGGCGGATTCAGGGTGAGCCGGATGGACTTCTCCTGGTTCGCGCCGACCCGCATCACCGACTTGACGCTCATCGACCCGCGACGCGGACCCGTCATGAACGCGTCCAGGGCGACCTGGGACCGCAACCTCCGGCAAATCCTCTTCGACAGACCGAACCTCGGCACCCTCCGGCTGGAAGGGGCCTCACTCGACACCCAGCGTGCCGAAGATGGCTCGATCGACCTCTACGAGACCCTCA
>JAYUFP010000940.1:0-3029 GCA_043738665.1 Isosphaeraceae bacterium | reverse complement strand
TCGAGGCCCGCGTCTACTCCCGGCTCCACTGGGACAAGGGGCTGACCGACGCCAAGATCGAGCTGACCGCCCCCGAGAAGGGCGCGATCGTGCTCAAGGGGACCGTTCCCGACGAGAAAGCCAAGGCCAAGGCCGCGGAGCTCGCCGCGGACACCGTGGGCGTGGTCAAAGTCACGAATGAACTGACGGTCTTGACCACGTCCGTCGGCGGAACGGCCGCGTCGCCGAGTCCTGCGAAGCCCTGAGCGCGTTTCTGAGACTTGAAAACGAAAAAACGACGGGTCACGACCCAGAGCCGGGTCGCGACCCGTCGGTATTTCGGGGACAAAACAACGCGGACCGGTCTCAGCGCACCACGGAGTTCACCACGCGGGCGAGTTCCCGTCCGGCGTCGGTGAGGCCGTAGAAGTTGTGCTTGCCTGACCGTCGCGGCTCGATCAATCGGCCGTGGCGGAGCAGGGCCAGGTGGTGGCTCACCGCGGGCTGGCTCTGGGTACCCAGGTCGTTGCAAAGTTCAGAAACGTTTCGTTCTTTCTCATTCAGGAGCATGAGCACCTGGAGACGCGTGGGGTCCGACACCTGCTTGAGAAGGTCGGCGACGCGACGGATCTCCGCGGAAGGCCTCGGCTGCGCGGCTTTGGCGCCCTTGGCGACGGCCGACTTCGGGGAAGACTTCGGGGAAGACTTCGGCGAAGCCTTCGGTGCGGTCTTGGAAGCGGACTTAGGACTGGCGGCCATGTGAACCCTCTGAGGATCGTAAGCGGACACTGATTCAAAGGACGTCAAAGCATGGGGGGTTGGCGAACCCGTCTGATAGGAACAGGTGTTGGTTCGCTTTCTCTTATAATAGGATATTCGTTCATCCGGTCAACCCGGTAGTCGGGAATTCGTCAAAGGACGCCTATCCCTCGCTTTTGGACCTATCGATCCATCTCACGACATAATGTGTGTTGATGATATCGCGCGACCGGCGTGTGCCGCGTTCGCCGTGCGTTTCGGCTTGTCGGGCGGTCGGCGCGGCCGTACCATGAGAGCGGCCTAAACCGCGCGATCGCCACCCCCGGGGCGTCGTGTCGGGACCGACGAACTCCCGAGCGAGGCGCGGCGAATCGGCCTGGATCGATAAGACAGGGACGGTGACGGATGTCCGTGCTTCGAACACCACGCGCGACCGAAACGGCGACCGACCGTGCGTTCCAGCAGTGCCTCAACCGTGCCTGCCGCGCGACCTTCGACGTCGGCGAGACCCACTTCGCTTGCCCCGTCTGCGGCGACCTGATCGACGTCGCCTACGAGTGGGACCGCCTCCCCGTCCCCAAGTCACTCCGCGAGTTCGAGGCCAAATGGTCCGAACGCCTCAACCCGCTCAGCTTCTCAGGCGTCTGGAGGTTCCGCGAACTCCTCCCCTTCGCCCCCCCGGGAATGATCGTCACCGTCGGCGAAGGACAGACCCTCCTCCAGGTCGCCGACAAAGTCGCGCGCTACGCAGGCATGAATGCCGGCTGCCTCCGTCTTCAGTATGAAGGCATGAACCCTTCCGGAAGCTTCAAAGATAACGGCATGACCGCCGCGTTCACCCATGCACGCATGGTGAACGCGCGACGGGTCGCTTGCGCCAGCACGGGCAACACGTCCGCGGCGCTCGCCGTCTATTGCTCGGCGACGTCTTTCGGCTTCAAGGCCATCATTTTTATCGGCTCGGGGAAAATCGCCTACGGGAAGCTCGCCCAGGCGCTCGACCACGGGGCGCTCACGATCCAGATCGTAGGCGACTTTGACGACGCGATGCAGCGTGTTCAGGAAGTCTCCCGCAAGCTCGGGATCTACCTGATGAACTCGGTGAACCCGTTCCGGCTCGAAGGCCAAAAGACGATCATGTACCGGGTCCTTGAAGCGATGGCCTGGGAGCCGCCCGACTGGATCGTGGTGCCGGGGGGGAACCTCGGCAACTCAAGCGCGTTCGGAAAAGCTTTCATCGAGCTCAAACACCTCGGCCTGATCGACCGCGTCCCCCGGCTCGCGGTGATCAACGCCTCAGGCGCCTCGACGCTCGACCAGCTCGTCGCCGGCCAGGCCTTGCACTGGCACGAGGGCGACCCCGACATGGCGAGCGTGTGTCACTACTACCAGCACCTCGACGACGAGAAGATCAAGGCTTCGACGATCGCCTCCGCCATCGAGATCAACCGCCCGGTGAACCTCAAGAAATGCCTGCGGGCGCTGGCGTTCTGCGACGGCGTCGTGAGGCAGGTCAGCGACCAGGAGATCATGGACGCAAAGGCCCAAGTCGGGGCAGGCGGCCTCGGCTGCGAGCCCGCAAGCGCCGCGAGCGTCGCGGGGGCGAAGAAACTCCGAGAAGAAGGGGTCATCGCCCCGTCCGACCGCGTCGTCTGCATCCTGACCGGCCACCAGCTCAAAGACCCGACCGCGACCGTCGCTTATCACGGCGCCGACCAGGAGAACTTCGAGAAAGTCCTGGGAAGCCGCGGGGTCAAGAGGGCCGGGTATGCGAACCGGCCGGTGAGCGTCGCGAACGATCTGGATGATATTATCCGGACGATTGCGCTTTATTCGGAGGCAGGGGAAGGGGGTAGCTGAGGGGAGAAAGGGCACAGCCCAACCGCTCTACGGGAGCCAGGAATAGAATCAGCGCAAACCCTGTCGTTTGGCCTCGATGTAAGACGTGTAAGTGAACTCCTCGAAGTCAACCTTAAATTCGGTCTTGCTGCGACTACCTCGCCACAGTTTCACTTTTTCGTTTTGTCCACCCAGAATCAGACAGACGATCTCCAGAGATTCGGAGCTTATCTCAGGTCCCAAGTAAATTCCAGTGAGGCAGTCGGCTGGATAATGATATGGAGTTTTTTTGTTTGCGTGAAACGCTCTCCACTCCTGCTCATAGCTCCAGGCCTCTGATTTTGTGCAGAAATGGTCCAGAAGTGGGTCAACATTTCTATCCAGAACGAGTGGCACGAGATCAATTTTCGGAAAGTCCTTTCTATAGGAGACTTTTCTGATTTTAGCGAACG
>JAYUFP010000939.1:0-3038 GCA_043738665.1 Isosphaeraceae bacterium | reverse complement strand
ATTCGCCGTCAGGTTCCTCGAACGGTGACGCCCCCACGACGGGCGAGGTTCAGACCTCCGGATCGCTCGACCTGGCGAACAACCCCGCCGACGTCCAGTTCTACCAGTTCACGCTCCCGGCGGGCCATCACTGGCGGCTGGGCACCGAGATTCAGGCCCTTCAGAACGGGTCGCCGCTGGCCACGACCTTGACGTTGTTCGGCGCGAACGGGGCGGTGATCGCGACGTCGAGCGCCGGCCGGATCAAAGGCGACGGCGACCCTTTCCTCTTCGAGGGGCTCGATGCCGGGACGTATTACCTCGGCGTTTCCGGGCGCGGAAACGTGCCGGGAAAACCTGGCGGATACGATCCCGTCAGCGGCGCTCCGGGAAGCCTTCCGGTCGTCAAAGCGAGTGGCGATTTTCAACTTACCATCGCCGCCGACGCCGCCGACACGCCGACCCAGCTTCTCGGTTCAAGCCTCGATCACGCCGACCCGCTTGATCCCAGGCCCACGGGGATCACCCTCGCGTTCACCGGCCCCATCAACCTTGACACCTTGAAGGGCGACACAGCCAAGGGGTTGGTCCTGGTCGGCGGCAACGGGCAGACTTATCCCGTGACAGCCATCGGGATGAACGAATCGAACGCCGTTTACCACCTCGCATGGGATCAGACACTTCCGCCGGGACACTACGTTCTCAAGGAACGCGCCGCGAACGACGGCGGTTTAGTCGACCTGGCGGGAGCGTCCCCCGCGGCGTCGGGGCAGGCCGACGGCGTGCTCGCGTCCTTCGCCGTTTCCGACGGCGGCGCGAACGCGGCAAACCCGAGCAACCTTGGAGTGGTTTTCCCCGGCGACGGCGATGGCGTCGGACGCGCCGTCGAGATCAACTCGAGTGCCGCCGCGTCTTATCGGTTTGTCGCGATGTCCGACGCCACCTATCAGCTACAGACGCAGTACAACGGCGCTTCAGTCAACGTCTCGGTGATCGGGGCCGGATACGCCAAGACCTTGAGTCATGCCGACGACGGAGGAATTTCGAGTTTGCCAATCACCCTCAACGCCGGGGTGTATATCCTCCAGTTCGGCAACCCGGAGTCGATCCCCCAGACCGTCAATTTCGCGATCAAACAGCAGACGAAAAACGATTCGCTCTTGCTCAACGGGCTCGGCCAGGGACCGGCGCTGAACCTACGACTCGTAAACGCGACGTCCGCGTCTCTGCCATCGACGACTTTCTCCTCCGAATACGGACCGAGCGCGCCGACTCCCGCTTACGGTCCGCACGGACCGGCCTTGCCCGGGGGCCTGATCTCGAACACGGGGGTGACCTCGACGGACACACCCGTTGCGACTTCCCCGGGCACGACCGGAGTCAACGGCGTCACGACGACCGGCTCCAACGGCTCTGCAACGACAGGCGTCAACGGCGCCTCGACGGGGGGCGTGTATGTCTCGCTCGGCAACACCCTTGTCGGTCGACCGTCGACCGAGTCGGAGCACGTCTCGGTCGTCGGCCCGACGGGTTCGAACGGCTCGACGGCTCTCGCCTCCAGCGGCCAGGGCTTGCTACCGGGAATCGACTACGGCCGAGGCTCTTCCGGCGGAGTCGCGAACCCCGACAAGTCGGCGCAAGATGGCGACGCATCGGGACCCGATCAGGCACAGGCACCCGTCAACGGCGCGATCGCAGCCAACGAAGATCCGGTTGTGGCGACGGCGGATCAAGAGATGATCGCCTCCGCCGACCTCGTCTCCAACATGGCCGCCCGCCTGGCGCGGATGGTCGCTTCGCTGACCGGTCGCCCTGCGGAAACGGATCTCTTGGACGACGGCCCCGGAAAGATCACACTCGATCGCGACGATTCAACGAAGGCCGAGCGCGTCGAGCAAGCCCAGCTCGGAAGCCCGCTGATCTTCGGGGCCGCAACGGTCATGGCGTTTCAGTACTACCCCCCACTCCGCGGATTGATCTTCCGGAAGCGAAAGCAAGAGTCCGGACGTAAAGCCACGATGGCGGCCGGATACCGAGGACCTCATCGTCGAGCCTGATCGGATCGGGCGGGCGGATGGCGGATGGCGGATGGCGGATGGGGATGTCCTGTCCGTCATCCGCATTTGTCATGCGCCATCCGCCCTTCTCCCCTTGTCTCTCCGGGGCCGAGTCAGGACAATCACCCGTTCAACCTCCGGGTTGCGGATGAATTCTGGATCGGAACCCGAACCGGCGCGGCCGTCGAGAGTCCATGAAGCCTGTTTTATTCCGAATCCCCGGCCTCGGCCTTACGGTCCACGGGTTCGGACTCCTGGTCGTCGTGGGGATCTATCTTGGAGTCGTCATCGCCGCTCGGCGCAGTCGTCGCGTCGGTCTCGAACCCTGGCGCGTTTACGACCTGGCGATCTGGCTCGTGCCCGGCGGGCTGGTCGGCGCGCGATTGTTTTACGTCGCGCTTTACTGGGGGGAGACTGTCTTCAACACGGCGGACGCTTTCAAAGTCTGGGAAGGCGGGCTCGTCTTCCACGGCGGGTTGATCGGGGCGGCCGTCACGTTTTTCCTCTACAGGGCGTTTCACACGTTTCCCGTGCTCGCCACTCTCGACGCGATCGCCCCTTCGATCGGCTTGGGACTCGCGGTCGGCCGGATCGGGTGTTTCTTGAACGGTTGCTGTTATGGGGACGTGAGCAATTTCGGCTGGTTTTCCGTCCGATTTCCTCGCGGTTCGCCCCCCTGGCTCTCCGAGCAGGCGCAAGGATCGATCGCAAGAGACTCGGCGTGGTCGTTGCCGCTCCACCCGACTCAGCTCTACTCGAGTGTGAACGGGTTTGTCCTGTTCCTCCTCCTCG
Source organism: Isosphaeraceae bacterium (assembly GCA_043738665.1). Taxonomy (GTDB): domain Bacteria; phylum Planctomycetota; class Planctomycetia; order Isosphaerales; family Isosphaeraceae; genus JAYUFP01. The sequence continues at coordinate 210 of JAYUFP010000939.1, read as the reverse complement.
CCGCGTATTTCCCGCTTCGGCGCCGCGACGGCGAGGTGATCGGGATGTTCTTCCTCACCTACCCCGTCACACGATTCATCCTTGAACAGTTGCGCGACGATGAGTCGGCGATGCTCTCCGGCCTGACGGTTTCGCAGGCGGTCAGCGTCATCCTCTTCGGCCTGGCGCTGGCGTTCTGGTCGTGGCTGGAACGGTCTCCGGAGTTCCGAT
>JAYUFP010000938.1:0-9227 GCA_043738665.1 Isosphaeraceae bacterium | reverse complement strand
GCTTCCGCTCGATCATGACCAGCACCGACGGCCCGCTCATGGACCTCTTCACCCAGCTCACACGCGAGCCCAAGACGCGAGCCTTGCCGGCCTCGGGCACGGGGACGGCGACAACCGCCGTGACGATCCCCGAGAAACCGTTCGCCGGCTCGAACAAGGAGACCGACCGATGAGCGCCTCGAACCGCGGGATGTTCCCGATGATCGCGGGCGTTTTCTTCGCCGCGATGGTGTACGTTGTCGGCTACCTCGGGCTCTGGCAATGGGGGGTCTGCCGCGTCGAGATCCCCACGGGCCACAGCCTGCTGCTCCGCTACAAAGGTCCCTGGCCGTTCGGGTCGTCGGCGAAGGCATCTGAAGGCGAACTCGTCAAGCTCGACGACCGGGGCCGCCCGACCCGGGTCGGCATCCTCGAAGCGATGCCAGGACCCGGACGGCACTTTTACTCCCCCCTGGAGTATGAGCGCGAGCTGGTGCCCGACACGATGATCGCCCCCGGCAAGCTCGGCGTCGTGGTCTCGAAGGGGGGCAAGCCGCTGCCTTCGGGCTTTCTGGCCGACGAGGAAGGGTATCGGGGTATCCGCCGACAGGTGCTCACTCCGGGACGCTATCGCCTGAACAAGTATGCGTTCGACGTCCGGATCGTCGACGTCGACTCCTGCGTCGAGTCGTCGACCCGCCTGAAGCGTGCCGCCGGCGACCCGACGATGATCCCGCCCGGCTACGTGGGCGTGGTCACGAACAAGACCGACAACCCCAAGACCGGTGCCTCGCAGGGAATCCAGAAGGAGGTGCTCCAGCCCGGCATCTACTTTTTCAACCCCGAGGAAAAGCGTGTCGACGTGATCAGCGTCGGCTATAACGACACGTCGATGACTGTCGAAACGGACAAGGCGGCGACCGCCGCCGCCGCGCGTGCCGCCGCCGTGGCCGCGCCCAAGATCTTCGACGACCCCCGAGGCGATCGCCTGGGCCGGGGCGCCGGAATCGACCCGGTTTACGTCGCGGGAAAAGGCATCGAGTTCCCGTCCAACGACGGCTTCACGATCCACATGGACTTCACCGCGATCTGGGGAATCCTCCCGGATCAGGCCCCCGAAGTCGTCCGTCAGTTCGGCACGCTCAAGGACGTTGAACAAAAGGTCATTCTCCCGCAGATCGGCTCGATCTGCCGCCTTTACGGCTCGAAGCGCGGTGCCGTCGACTTGCTGGTGGGAGACACCCGCGAGGCGTTCCAGAATGAAGCGTCACACGAACTCGAAAAAGTCCTGACGGCGAAGAAACTTTCCCTGCTTTTCGGCCTGACCCGGCACATCTTCGTGCCCCGGCAAGTCCGCGAACCGATTCAGAAATCGAAGATCGCCATCGAGCTGACCAAGACCCGCGAGCAAGAGCAGCTCACCGCGAAGGCCCAAGCCGCACTCACCGAGGCAAAAGCCAAGGTCACCCTCGAAGAAAACCGGACCAAGGTCGAGACCATCAAGCTCGTGGCCGAGCTCGAAGCCGAGGGCGAAAAGAAAGCCAAGGAAATCGAGGCGACCACCGAAAAGCTGAAAGCGGAGATCGACGCCAAGACGGCGATGATCGAGGCCCAGACGACGAAGCTCCTGGGCGAGGCCTCGGCCAAGAAGATTGAACTGACCCGATCGGCCGAGGCCGACAAGTTCCGCCAGTACGTTGCGGCGCTGGGAGGCGGCGCGGCGTACAACCAGTACGTCTTCGCCGAAGGGCTCTCCCCCGACATCAAGCTCGGAGTCTTCTACGCCGGACAAGGGACGTTCTGGACGGACCTGAAGGGGTTCGAACAGGCGATGCTCGGGAAGGTCGTCTCGGATTCCCTGAAAACGTCGCCGAAACCGACTCCGACGGCGAACAACAAATAATCCGCTCGGATCAAAGGCGACCGGCTAAACTCGTTCCCACGGTCCCCGTGGGAATGCCTGCTTCGACGCTCCGCGTCGTCTTGCGTCAAGAACGCGGACGGAGCGCGTCCCGGACGGCATTCCCAAGAAGGACCGTGGGAACGAGTGTTTCAACGCGACCATTCGGAGGGCGATGCGCCATGAACCTCAACGGCAAAGTCTCCATCGTCACGGGGGCCTCTTCGGGAATCGGTGAAGCCATCGTCAGGCTCTTCCTCGAATCCGGTTCCAAGGTCGTTGCCGTCGACCTCGACCCGAAGCTTCCTGAGGTCTTCGCCGCTCTTAAGTCCGACAATCTTCGATGTGTCATCGGCGACGTTTCGAAAGAGGAGACCGCGACGTCTTACGCAAAAGCCGGGGTCGATGCTTTCGGCAAAGTCGACGTGATGATCAACAATGCCGGAATCGCTCTCATCAAGCCGATCGCCGACATCACCCCAAACGAATGGGACCGGGTGATGGACGTGAACGTCAAGTCGATCTACTGGTCGGCTCGGGCGATCATCCCGTTGATGCAGAAACAGGGGGGCGGTCTGTTCTTGAATACCGGGTCGATCTCGTCGGTGGTCGGGCTTGGGGCACAGGGGGTTTACGGGCCTTCCAAAGGGGCCGTGATCCAGATCACTCGGACGATGGCCGTCGATTACGCCAAGGACAACATCCGTGTGAACGCCGTCTGCCCCGGCTCAGTGGATACCCCGCTCTTGCAAAAGGCGGCGGCCAGTTCGGGCGATAAGGAAGGGTTCTTGGACGCCATCATCGCCGAGCACCCGATCGGCAGGCTCGCGGCTCCCGAGGAAATCGCCGAATTTTTCCTGTTCCTGGCGTCAGACCGCGCGCGGTTCTTCACTGGGGCAGTCCTGATGATCGATGGCGGTTTCACGGCGTGGTGAGCGACCTTGACGGCCGTTTTTTTGCCAGGTCGCCCTGAAAACACTCAAGATCCCGCCACAGCCCAGAACCCCGAGACAACCGGCGCAATCGATTCAAGACGGACGACGCGTGGGGCCGATCGAAAGCCCTGACGCCTGCCCCGATTCAACGGGTCCCGACGGGGGATCTTGCCGCGGGACGGCCGAAATCCTGGCCGGTCGCCCCGCATGGATCGTTCCCCCCTTTGGAAAACGCTCTGGCGACGCGCTGCGTTTGGCGCGGCTGTCGCGTCGATTTCGCTGAGCGTCGGCGACCGTTCAATCTCCGGAGGGCCGGGGGCTTCGAAGGCGTCGGTTGAGAAATCCACCCACGCCACCGGCAAGCCGCTCTCGCTTGTTGTGAATAATGGGAAAGCGAGGTTCTCAATCGCGTCGCCGAACGCGGGGTCGAAGACGCTCGTCATCGTCTCCGCCCTCTCCAGTTCGGCCGAAATGTTCCCGTTGCGACTTTCCGCGACGGCGATCCGCCCGGAGGAACTCGTCTCGCCGAAGCGGCTACCGATCGCCCCACGACGCTCGCCACGAAAGACGATGACCCCACTGCCGCCGGTTCCGCCGGTTTCGACCAAGACGCCTCCTCGCGAACGTGTCTTCCACATGATGGTCCGCGACGGCGACGTCGCCAGCGCGAGCAATTACCTCGCCGTTCGCGGCAACCTTCGGGCCGTCGGCGACAGGCTGCAAGTCTATGTCGATCAGTCCGACGACTCGGCGGGGAGCGTCTCCGATTCCGTACTGAAGGATGTGGTTTCAACATTCGACGACGCCGTCTTCCCCGTCGCCGCGAAAACCATCGGGCAGGCTCGCGACGTGGACGGCGACGGTCGGTTCACCGTCTTCATGTCGAGTTGGTTAACGCGACTGGCGGGCGGACGCCACGCAGTGGACGGATATGTCCGCGGCGCCGACCTCGACCTCAGCCTCGCGGCCCCGTACAGCAACCACGGCGACATGATGTACCTGAGCACGGCGATGACCGCCGGGCCGCATCTTCGCACGGTGATCGCTCACGAATACACCCACGCCGTGACGTTCTCCGCCAAGGCGCTCGCCGGGCCTCCGTCGCGATCCACTGGTCTGGAGGAAGAGGGCTGGCTCGACGAGGCGATCGCCCATCTTGTTGAGGACCAGCACGGATTCTCGCGCTCGAACCTGGATTACCGCGTCAGTGCATTCCTTTCGCGCCCCGAGGCCTATCGCCTGGTGGTCGACGACTATTACGCCGCGGACCTCTTCCGGAGTCACGGGAACCGAGGCGCAACCTATCTATTCCTGCGATGGTGTGTCGACCGCTTCGGGCCTGACCTGATCCCTGCGCTGGTCCGATCGAACTTGCGAGGGGTCAGGAACCTTGAAGTCGCGACCGGGGAACGCTTCGAGGACCTTTATCGAGGCTGGTCGCTCGCCCTGTTCTTCTCCGGATTCGACCCGATGCGCGTCGATTCTTCCGGCTTCCAGTCAATCGACGCACGCAAGGCGTTCAACGACTGGGATCTGGCAGGGCCTCGGACCGTCTCGGTCACGCCTGACGGTCCTGAGTTTACGTGGAACTCGACGGGAACCGCGAGCCGGTATCTGGTCGTCGAGTCGTCGCCGACGGGTGCGGCGAAGATCGTCGTGACTGCTCCAGAGGGGGCGAACCTGCAAGTCACCGCGGTGCCGCTCCCGGACGACCTTGCTCGAATGGAGTTGACGGCGATTCCCGAGCCAGGAGGCTTTCGGCTCTCGCTTCGAGAGGCGGGCGGAACTCCGGTGACGTTGACTTCGATCGCCTGGGAACCCCTCGTGCCCGGACCTGATCCTCACGCACCGGGATTTCGTCACGACAGCCTTGATGCGACCGGAATTGCCGCCGCGTGCGGATCGACGACGCTCACTGCCCTCGGGGAATTGATTTCAAGGCCGATTCCAGCCCCTTCCCGTCGTGGTCCGGTTGTCGTCAAGGCCGTGGGAACGGATGCCTTCGGGAGACGCGTCGCGGCCTGGGCGGAGTTGCCCGGGATCGAGGTTTCGCGAGCGGCGGGGGCCGAGAAGCGGTGATCGCATCACCGTTGAAGTGCGGAGGCAACCCGCGGCGCTCCAAAGTCGATCCGCGAGTCGCGAATTCCAACTCGAATTGACCGAATCCGACAGTTCTCCTAAAGTCCGGCCCGCGATCGACGCGGATCAAGGAGGTCGGACATGACGGACTCTCGCTATCGGGCCGTGGTTTGGGAACTTAAACGCCTGGTTATTTCTGGCTTCCTGCTCATCCACATCAGCGCCACGCTGATCTGGGTCATGCCGATGAGCCCTCTCCGGAACCGCTTGATCACCGCGGCAAGCGTTTACATCATGCCTTTGGGGTTCTGGCAGTACTGGGGAATGTTCGCTCCCGACCCGATGCGCGACTCGTTCACCCTCGAAGCCGACGTCGTCGACTCCCGCGGCATCCGGTCGAATTTCGCGTTCGAGAAGCTCGGCGACGACTCGGTCCTGAGGGCGATTCCGAAATTCCGGCACCCGAAGTTCGCATCGAACCTGTTGATGGAAGACAACGTCCCGATCCGCATCCTCGCCGCCAAGCACGTCTTGCGGAAACTTGAGTTACCCCCGGAGGCCTACCCGGCGAGCGTCCACCTCGTGTACCACATCCGCGTCACGCCCCCGCCGGGCGGACCTCCGCTGGACCCGATGACTCCCAAGTCTACCCATGTGATCGGGAGCTATCAGTTCGCCGGCATCAAGGAGGTGACGCCATGAATCCGATCCGCGCCTGGAACGCCTTCTGGTTCCGATCGGTCTCCGCGCGACCGCTGGCCGCGTTTCGGATCGTGATCGGCGTGATCACTCTCGCCCACCTTTTCTTGCTCTCGTGCGACCTCAATCACTGGCTCACCGATCAAGGGCTCCTCCAGGGGACTGAGGCCCGCGACCTCGCCGGCCCATGGCGGCCTTCGCCTTTGCAGTGGTTTCAAGACCCGATCTCGGTCCGCGCCTTCGTCGCCGCGACCGCCGCGGTCGCGACTCTCGTCACTCTCGGCTGGCGGACCCGCGTCACGACCGTCCTGCTTTATTTGATGATCCTGTCGATCCACAACCGCAACATCCCCACGAATTGCGGGCCTGACAACTTGCTGATCCTGATGGTCTTCTACCTGATGCTCAGCCCCTGCGGCAGGGCGTGTTCCCTCGATTCCCGACGCGAATCACGCCGCCGGGGGACTCTGGCAGAACCGCTGATCCTTCCCTGGGCGCAACGCCTCGTGCAGTTGCACCTGTCCCTGATCTACTTCGACACGGCGATCTTGAAGTGCAACGGCTCGACCTGGCTAGGAGGCACGGCCCTTCACTTCGTGCTCTACAATGAGGAATTTAGCCGGTTCAACCTGTCGGCGTTGACCCAGTACCCGATCCTGATCAACGTCTTGACGACGCTCGGGCTTCTCACCGAGTTTGCGATCCCGTTCCTGATCTGGTTCCGGGCGACACGGACCTGGATGATCTTCGCCGGTCTGGCGCTTCATGGCGGGGTCTTGATCATGGTGAACGTACCGCTGTTCGGTGAACTGATGGCCGCATGCTACCTCACCTTCCTCACGCCGGCCGAACTCGATTCGATGCTCCGTGCCCTCGACGTGCGCCGGCTCGTAAGTTGGAAGCAAACGGGCCCGCTCGCTTTGCCGGGCCGGGTCGATCCCGGGTCTTCAGGGATGCTTCGGGGTCCGCACGTCTCGGAACACGTCGCCGATGAGGCGGAGGAGTTTGTCTGACTCGCCGGACATCCGGAATAATCCCCGCGACGCGCACCGTCACCGCACCCTCGCGATCGGAAAGAATGAATCTCGGGTTCGACGTTTACCGATCATGAACCGGGTGCGTTGAATTCGATCGCATGCGAGCGAGCGCGGCACAATCGTCGAGGGGGAACGGATGAATCGGACCGTGGCGGCTCTGGTCTTCGGCGGCGGGCTCGCTTGGGCCGCCGGCGTTCCGGCGGTCGCGAGTCAGGAACCTTCGGCGTCGGCACAATTGACACCGATCCTTTCGGGTCCGGTGGTGGACCCGACTCCGCCGCCCGTCCCGGTTCCCGACGCCAGGAAGCCTGCTCCCGTAGCGCCCAACGCCGTTCCGAATCCTGCGCCGATCCCAGAACGCGGGCCGCTCCTGGTCATCCCCGGAGTGAACACGCCCCGCGCCGGGATGCGGGTTTCAAGGCCTCCCGCACCAAATGCGACCGCCGCGACGGAACGTCCCGGCGTCACGCTGTCGGCCCCGCTCCGGGAAGACCCGCCGACCCAGCTCGCTCCGCTCGAATCCGCCGCACCCGCACCTTACCAGGGGCCGCGAGGCGGAATCGGTTCGGTGAGAGGGCGCGACCCCGGCTTTTCCGACTCCGTACCTCCCAGGATCCTCGACTCCGAGCCCATCGGTCTGGAGCACCCCGGCGATTCCGAGGACTCCTCCCCGAAGAGCCGAACGTCTCGGAAGCCGGTCATTGAACGGAAGCCCGAGGCTCCTCGACGGACCCCAGGCATCTTCGGCAGAATGTTTCCCGTCCCCGCGGAAACTCGCGGCGGTGTGAACCTCCACGACTCGGCCACTGCCGATTCCCGAACCGATCCCGCCGCCGACGCCGCGGTGAAGCGCAGGATCGAGAAGTCGATCCGGGAGAACCTCGGCGACAAGCTCCGGTTTTATGAGGTCCGCGTGGTCGGCCGCGAGATCAAGGTTCGCGCCAGGGCGGCCCGGTTTTGGCAAAAACGCACCGTCAAGAATTCCCTGGAAGCGTTGCCGGGCCTCAAAGGCTACAAGGTCGTCATCGACATGGCGGACTGAGACGCCGTTTCGCAAGGTCGACTGTGCCGATCTTGTCCCGTCCCGGTCATTGGCTTTGAATAGGCCGTCACAGCCGGGCGATTCATTCCGGCGCGAGCGACTCGAGCCCTCCAGTGCCGCCCGGCGAAAACGCGTCGTCCGATCGCTCAATTCGGCTCCGGCTTGATCACCTCATCCTCGATCAGCTTGAGGAAATCGTCCTCCTCTTCCGCCGGTTTAGGCGCGGGTTTGGGCGCTTTGAAATGCTGGGGAAGGGCGTCGTCGAATTCCCCTTCCTCCGCGGACAGGCGTTCGATGACTTGCGGGGCCTTGGTCTGCCGCCGCTTCTTGGGACGGTCCTCGTCGGTGTCGAGCCCGGCGAGTTCCATCAGCGAATGCTTCTTTCTCGTCTCGACGAGTTCGTCTTCGATGACGTGCGCCTGGTTCAAGATCGTTTCGGGAGCGCCCGGAGTGTAGTCGATCGTGAACAGGTGGCCGGCGACACCCAACTCGTCGTCGGGCATGACCGTGTGTTCGCTGCTTAACGGCGCGCCGTTCACGGTGGTGCCGTTTGTGCTTCCCAGATCCTTGACGTGCCAGACCTGGTTGTGAAAGCGGAGCATGCAGTGCTTGCCCGAGATGTTCGTGAAATCCAGGCAGATATCACAGCTGGGACGGCGGCCGACCACCACCTCGGCCTTACGGAGCGGGACTGGATCCCCGCCGCCTAGGGGTTTGAGAATCCCGAGGTCGTTCCCTTGCGGCGGCATGGCCAACTCCTTCAGTACAAGACGGACGATGGATTTCAGACGGAATGCGTGATGACGATCTCCTGAGAGGATAACCCGACGGTCATCCGTGGCTCAAGAGCCCGGAGAGGGCGGATTCACCTCGAATGATCGCGGGAGAGCGAGATTAACCGCGGAGGTCGCAGAGACGGCGCCGAGAGGGAGTGAGTGAATCAGGGAGAGAGAACAAGATTGAGAAGAGAACGGGTAAGGCGACGGAAAACGCCGCCTCATTATCTTAGCAACGATTGATCATTGTGTATACAATAACATTTCTATCAAAATCTCTTTCGATTCCTCTCTTCCCCTCTCGGCGATCTCCGCGATCTCCGCGGTTCATTCTCGGGCTCTCCTCTGCGTGATTTTCTGCCGTGAAGCCGTCCAGGGGTCCGCCAACGGATTCCACGGATGAATGCGGAGGACGCGGAACGACCGCGCCGGGCGAAGGTCTCCCGAACTTCGATTCCTTGGAGTGCCGGAGCCCGCTCCCGCTTTCAAACGCTCCAGGCGCATCTTCCACCTCGACCCCTTTAAGAAGGCCCGAAAACCCATCAGTAACCCCTGATAGCGACGATCAGAAGTCGTTTTCAAGCGCCCTCACGGGCTCCTTGGTCGGGATGTAGACCGGCGGGACGAACGGGAACAGCAGAAGATTGCCGTCGCTCACGTCGACCACTTCATAATCGGCCTTGTTAATCGAGACGCAACTCCCTGGGTGGAGAGGGTTTGAACTCGATTTCGCCCTGATGGTGGCTTCGTTTCGCGGATCGCCTTGATTGGCCGATTCTG
>JAYUFP010000937.1:0-9236 GCA_043738665.1 Isosphaeraceae bacterium | reverse complement strand
TGATGACGAATTACCAAGCCAAGATCGGCGAGAAGTCAAAGTCCCAAGCCTGAACGACAGGGACTCCGCCCGCCGTTTCATTCCAAGATTCATTTTTTTTAGTGTTTCGAACCACGAGATATCTTCAGCAATGAGCATTGCACCCGCGAAAATGGCCGTCTCCCGCGGAGGATTCACCGACACCGCCTTCGAGACGTTCTTGAAAAGCCGCGACGAGCCGGACTGGCTGACCCGCAGACGGAGAGAAGCGTTCGCCGTCTTCCAGGCGACCCCGTGGCCCACCGCCAAGGACGAAGAATGGCGACGGACCGACATCCGCGGCCTCAAGCTCGATGCGTTTTCCCCGCCCGCAACGACAGCCCCCGACGCGGAGGACGCCGCGGCACTGGAGCCGTTATGGACGGCCCTCAGCGCTAACTACTCAACGGGGATCGAGCAGATCAACGGCGTCGCCACCCGCCCGGCCCCGACGGGGCTCCCGGCGGGAGTGGTCTACCTCGACCTCAACTCGGCGGTCAAACAGCACCCGGAACTCGTCGAGAAGTACCTGCTCACGAAGGCCGTCTCGCCGCGCGACGACGCCTTCTCCGCCCTGCACGCCGCCTTCTGGACAGGGGGCACTTTGCTCTACGTCCCGAAGGGCGTGAAGATCGACGCGCCACTTTTCAGCCTGGTGGGTCTCGCCCGCGGCGGACGAGTGGACATGGAACATACCCTGGTCGTCCTCGAAGCGGGTGCTGACGCGACCCTCGTCCGCGAGACCGCCGGCAAGGCCCGTGACGGCTCGCAGGCCTTGCACGTCGGGGCCGTGGAACTGCTCGTCGGCGACGGAGCAAAGCTCCGTTTCGTGAACATCCAGAACTGGGATGACGCGACCTGGCACTTCAGCAGGGAACGCGCGATCGTCGGTGCCGACGCCGCGATCCAGTGGACGGTCGGTGGACTCGGGTCGAGACTCTCCAAGGTGAACCAGGAAGTCGCGCTCGCGGGAAAAGGGGCCAAGGCGCAGGTCAACGGCATCATGTTCACGACCGGCAAGCAGCACCTCGCCTACTTCACCCGGCAGGACCACCAGGCCCCCCATACGACGAGCGACCTTCTTTATAAAGGGGGCCTCAAGGACCATTCGCGGGTCGTCTGGAAAGGGATGATCCGCGTTGAGAAGGCCGCCCAGCGGACCGACGCGTATCAGAAAAACGACAGCCTCGTTCTCTCCGACCACGCCCGGGCCGACTCGATCCCCGGCCTCGAAATCGAAGCCAACGACGTTCGCTGCACCCATGGCGCGACGGCGGGACGCGTCGATGAGGACATGATCTTCTACGCAGGGGCACGCGGAATACCCCGCGGCGAGGCGATCCGTCTCGTCGTGGAAGGTTTCTTCGCCAACGTCTACGACCGGATCTCGCTCGAACCGGTACGCGAGACCCTGAGACAGGCCGTCGCCTCCAAGCTTGAACTCAGCCCCGAAAAGGCTTCGGGTTAACATCGTCATTTTGAAAACTTGGGTCATCGATCACGCATCAGGGAGCTCTCTCCGTCATGGCATCATCCTACGTTCACCCCGAAGTGCTCGTCTCGGCCGACTGGGTCGAAGAGCACAAGAACGACCCCAAGGTCCGAATCGTCGAGAGCGACGAAGATATCCTCCTTTACGATATGGGCCACGTCCCGGGCGCGGTCAAGATCGACTGGCAGGGGGACCTCCAGGACCAGATCGTTCGCGACTACATCACCGCTGAGAAGTTCGCGGCGATCTGCTCGAAGTCCGGCATCGCCGCGGACACGACCGTCGTCTTTTACGGCGACAAGTCGAACTGGTGGGCCTGCTACGCCCTCTGGGCGTTCAAGCTCTTTGGCCATGCCGACTGCAGGATCATGAACGGCGGCCGGAAACTTTGGATCGACCGGAAGCGACCCCTCAGCACCGACGTCCCGAAATACCCGGCGACCGACTACAAGGTCAAAGGCGGCGACGAGGCGGCCATACGCATCTTCCGCGACGACGTGCTCGCACACATGAAGGCCGGCAAGCCGATGATCGACGTCCGCAGCCCCAAGGAGTTCACCGGCGAGATGCTCCACATGCCCGAGTATCCGCAGGAAGGCTCGCTGCGAGGGGGCCACATCCCGGGCGCCAAGAGCGTCCCCTGGGCGCGCGCGGTGAACGACGACGGCACCTTCAAGTCGGCAGAGGAGCTCAAAGCCCTTTATGAAGGCGAGATCGGCCTGAAACCCTCCGACGACGTTGTCGCCTACTGCCGGATCGGCGAGCGTTCGAGCCTGACCTGGTTCGTGCTGACGTACCTGATGGGTTACCCGAAGGTGCGGAACTACGACGGTTCGTGGACCGAGTGGGGCAACCTCGTCCGGGTTCCGGTCGCCAAGGGGCCTTGATCGTGAGTCAGGCATGAAGAAGGACTCCGAAACGTGTCGACCGAACTGAACGCGATCGTCTCCGAGCTCGGCGAAGCCGACAAGCAGGACAGGATCGAGATCCTGATCGATTTCGCGAAGACGCTTCCGCCCCTCCCGGAGCGACTTAGTGAGTTCAAGGACTCGTCACACCGGGTCGAGGAGTGCCAGTCGCCGGTCTTTCTCTTCGTCGAGGTCGAGAATAACCGGGTCTCGATCTTCGCGGATGCCCCGCTGGAGGCCCCGACTGTCCGAGGCTTCGTTTCGCTCTTAATCCAGGGCCTGCAATCCGCCACGGTTGAGGACGTTCTTAAGCTTCAATCGGACCTGATCGTCCGGGCGGGACTGCCGGAGATCCTTGGAATGCTCCGAGTCCGGGGCCTGACCGGTGTCCTCAACCGTTTGAAGCGCGAAGTCACCCGCGCCGCGACCGCGGCGGTCGGCGGCTGAGACCGCCGAACCTCGCCGCCCAATACCATTCGCACACAGATGCAAGGATCGATGAACGATGGCGGAGTTCGTCAAAGTCGCCGGGGTTGAAGAATTGCCCCCGGGCGGGAAGAAGCTCACCGAGATCGATGGCCGGGCGATCGCCGTGTTTAACGTCGATGGCTCATACTATGCGATTGATGATGTGTGCACCCATGACGGCGGCCCGCTCGCCGAAGGCGACCTGAAGGGTTGCGAGGTCCAGTGCCCGCGCCACGGAGCCCGGTTCGACGTGACCACCGGGAAGGCGCTCAGTTTCCCCGCGTTCGAGCCCGTGGCCACTCACCCCGTCGAGTCCCGCGGGGACGGCATATATGTCCTGCTGAGCGGTGATTGAGAGCGATTGGCCCCGGGGAGTCGGCTCGACTCTCAATCTTGAAATGACATCTCATGCAATGATTTCTCGCACGCGCGAATCGATTCGCGTCACGTCGCGTCGGCGATTGTGTTCGGGACGCCGCCCCTACTCACTTCCCTCTGCGCGGCACGAGAAAAAGCGTCCGGATCCGGGCATTACTTTTCGATATCCATTTCCTGAATTCATGACGGAGTCATTCCGATGCTCGACAAAGACGTGATCGTGGGCGCCTTGAAGACGGTCAAGGATCCCGAACTGAATGTGAACGTGGTTGACCTCGGCCTGGTCTACACGATCCAGACCCGCGAGAACGAAGTCGACGTCGAGATGACGTTGACATCCCCAGCCTGCCCGGCGGGTCCCGAGATCCTCCGCAACGCGGTCGGGGCGATTGAGAAGCTGGAAGGGGTCGCCAAGGCCAATGTCAAGCTCGTGATGAGTCCGCCCTGGACCCCAGAGCGGATGTCCGACGAGGCGCGGGACGAACTCGGCATTTTTTGACCGCCACACCGAGCGTTCGGGGTGAGAACTGCCACGGAATGACCCAAAAACGCCCCCCAATGAGAGCTATAGCGAGGTTACCGGGTCCGTTTTGAGGTTCACTCGGCAGGGAGAGTCTCGGCGAGAGAGGAACCCACTCGATGACTCCAAAGTGGCTTTCCTTCGACGAGTGGCCGATTCCAAGTCTGATTGCGTGGATCGACGCAGAACTGCCCGGTACGCTTACTACAGTGTTCCCAATGAGGTGATTTTCCAATAATATGGTCCGAGTGTTTACGGATTACCACAGCAGCCTGTCGATATTGGTATCGAAGGCTGACCTTTAGGTTTTTCTATGCTAGCGTGTGCCATCGACGCGGGTTGAGTGCGTTGGAGTAGGAATCGGTCGGGTGCGAGAATTCCGAACTCGCCTTGACATTCTCACGAAAACGACATGGGTAACTCCTTCTACCCCGTCACGTGTTTCGATCAACAAGGGGTAACCCCAGGGGGATCCCCGTTCGCGGGGTTGATCGCCGTGGCTCGCAAAAAGACTCCAAAAATTCGTGTTAACGTCAAAGCCTCCCTCTCGCGTCGCCTCCGAGAAATTCGGCAGGAGTTGTTTGGCGAGCACGGCGGGCCGGAACTCTCACGCCGTCTCAGCCTCCCCGCGCGGACCTGGTACAACTATGAGACCGGGGTGACCGTCCCCGCCGAGGTTCTCCTCGGTTTCATCGATCAGACCGGGGCGAATCCGCTTTGGCTCCTGACCGGCGAAGGATCGAAATACCGCCGCAGTCAGGACGAGTTGATCCTCTCGGAACTCTCACCGATCGAACTGATCCGGCGCGGGCTTGAGAAGCTCGAACAGGAGCCGAGCGACGTCGTCATCGTCGCCCCGGATAACCTCCCCGGGGAGGCCATGTCCGACTTCGTGGCCGTCGGCCTCGTCCCCATGTCGGAACTGCTCCGCAAGTCGATTCCTCCCTCACAGGTCCAGGGCTACATCATGGCGTTCCGCCAGTGGCTGCCCAACCCCGCGGCGACCATCGGCGTCCGGCTCGAAGACGACTCGATGAATCCGATTCTGCCTTCGGGGTCGATCGTGGCGATTGACCGTTCACAGACCGAACCACATTCTCTTCAAGGGCGGATCGTCGCCGCGTGCCCCGAGCGGGACCCGATCATCCGCTGGCTCGATATCAGCGGAAAACACCTGATTCTGCGGCCGGGGCACCCGGGCAGGGAATATCCCCTCATGCCGGTGGAACTGGACAGCATCAATGAGGGCCTGATCATCGGTCAGGTTGTCTGGTCCTGGAGCCGATTCGGTCAGAGCTGATCCGCTGAACCACGCGTTTGAATGGTTTAAGCCGCGACCGCTTCGGACTCCGAAGCGGTCGCGGTTTTTTCTTGCCTTCAGGCGACTTGAGGGCCATCCTGATCCTGGGGGTGATTTTAGTCGGTCGTGTCTCGCCCTTTCGCCCCATTCGCTCCTCATCTCAGGTGAGCTGAACCTCCTCATGGGGTCTTCGCGCGTATCGGGTGCCCGGCTGGATCAGATCCTCCAGCAGTCAAGGGAGCCGGCGTTCTGGCTGACCGCCGACCTGAAACTGGCCTGGGTCAACCGTGCCTGGGAAGAACTGACCGGTCACGGCGGGGATACCGTCGCCGGGCTGGTCTGTCGCGCCCACGGGCCGACCCGTCCTGGCGATTTACAAGGATTAGGCGGCAGCTTCCGCCCCCCGCCCGAAGCCCTCGCCGGGTCTCCCACTTCGACCCGTACCCTGATCATTCACGCGGAGGGGGAGAGGCGCTGGCGGGTCGTCGAATTCTGGCCGTTTCACAATCATCGCAATGACCTCTCCGGCCTGCTCGGCCTCATCCGGGAACCAGAAGCGACCCCCCTCTCCGCCAACTCCCAGGCGCAGCACCTGCGAGTCGAGCTGATGGAGCTTCGCGATCGATCGCTGTCCCGCTTCGGCGTCGATAGCCTCATCGGTCGAGGACCCGCACACGGCCGGTTGCTCGATCAGGTGACGACCGCCGCGGTATCGACCGCCCCCGTGTTGATCGTCGGCGAATCAGGGACGGGAAAACGCCATGTGGCCCGGACCATCCACCAGAGTGGTCCCCGGAAGAAATCGCCGATTATCCCATTCGATTGCGAGGCACTGCCGCCCGATGTGATCGAACGCGAGCTTTTCGGGATTCAGGGCGAAGACCCGTCGGCCGCCGACACGATGGTTTTGCCCGAGGGTTCAACAATCCTGATCGGGGACATCCTCAAACTCCCACGCGACCTTCAGGCCCGGCTCGCCGGGTCGCTGGGTTCGCGGATTCGACTGATCGGGACGACAAGCGCAGACCCCGACGAATCCCTCCGCGCCGAACGCCTCAGGCCGGACCTATATTACGCGCTCACGACCCTGGTCATCCGGTTGAGCCCGCTCCGCGAGCGGCTGGGCGAGATCCCGATGCTGGCTCAGCACTTTTTGGAACGTGCCAATCAGCGAGGTGGCCGTCAGCGGGGCGGTTATGAACCCGAGGCGGTCGATTCGCTCCTCTCTTATGACTGGCCGGGAAATCTCCGGGAGTTCGCCAGGGTCATTGACGACTCCCACGGTCGAGGGGCCACCGACGTCGTCCGGAACGAAGACCTCCCCGCCGCGGTCCGCGGCAACCTTGCCGCCGCGTATTTGCCGCCGCCGTTGCCCACTTCGATCGCACCTCTCGACGACCTTTTGACCGACGTCGAGCGTCGACTCATCGAGAACGCTCTGAACCGTGCCCGCTTCAATAAATCCCGCGCCGCGGACCTTTTGGGGATCTCCCGCCCCAGACTCTATCGGCGGATCAAGGAGCTGAACATCCCTGACCCGGGGGATGCTGTTGAGGAAATTTCAGTCGGCAACGAGGGGCGATAGGCGGACGGTTGGAATGTATTTCGATCCACAAAATTGAGTCGAACGATCTCGAACCGAAGGCATCATTGCGGAGTTCTCGCGATGTCCATCAGCCGCTTCCGGAATCTCGTGAAGTCGTTCTCCGAACTCGAAACCCTGATCGGGTCGCCGAGCGAGCTGGCGTTGAGGAAGCAGCTCGACCATCTTGATGTGTACATGCAGACGTTCCTCGAGGAAGCGCCGTTCCTGTTGATCGGAACGGCCGACCGCGAGGGGCGTTGCGACGTCTCGCCGCGAGGGGACGGGTACGGATTGTCGAAAGTTCTGGACCCCAAGACACTGATCATCCCCGATCGCAAAGGGAATCGTCGGGCGGACACGTTGCGCAACATCATCGAGACGGGCCGTGTCGGGCTGCTGTTCTTGATCCCGGGAAAAGGCGAGACCTTGAGGGTCAACGGCTCGGCCTGCGTGATCCGCGATGAAGAGGTATTGGCCCCGCTGGCGGCGGACGGAAAGACACCACTCCTGGGGATCGCGGTCGAGGTGGAAGAGTGTTTTTTCCAATGCGCGAAGGCCGTGATCCGCTCGAAGCTCTGGGAGAGTTCCGCCAACGGGAGGGCCTCGACATTGCCCGGGTTCGCCGAGATCCTGGTCGAAGAGACGAAGATCGAAGGGCAGACGGTGGAGACCTTGAGTCAGCTCATCGACGAATCCTATGCGAAGAACTTGTATTGAGCGATCGCGACAGGAAGCGCCGGTCTCCAGTCGGTCTTCCAGGGCATCTTCGCTTCACGTCCCCGCGGCAATCTGTTAGCTTGCCGCGAGATCGGGAAGAACCCGGTCTCGGCGGAACGGCCCGGCACGGACGCGAGACTCACCGATGCGCATCTTCCTCTCCACGGGGGAACCGAGCGGCGACCTTCACGCCGCCAACCTGATCCATTCGCTCCGAAAACGCTGCCCCGACGCCCAGTTCGTCGGCTACGGCGGCGATCACATGGCCAAGGCGGGGGCCGAGGTGCTTTTCCCGCTGGTCGACCTGGCCGTGATGTGGTTTTCGCGCGTTCTCATCAATATTCGCAAGTTCATGAGGCTGGTCGACGAGGCCGACTCGTATTTTGAACAGCATCGACCCGATGCCGTGGTGCTGATCGATTATCCCGGGTTCAACTGGTGGATCGCCAAAAAGGCCAAGGCCCGAGGCATTCCGGTTTTCTACTACGTCCCCCCGCAAATCTGGGCTTGGGCCGGCTGGCGGGTCGAGAAGGTCCGCCGATTCGTCGATCACGTCCTTTGCAGCCTGCCGTTCGAGCCGGCCTGGTATCACGAACGGGGCGTGATGCAGGCGAAGTACGTTGGCCATCCATATTTTGACGAGCTGGCGGAGCGAGTCATCGACGAGTCGTTCATTGCCGAGGAGAAGGCGAAGGGCGGGCCTGTCGTGGCGATCCTTCCCGGCTCGCGGACGCAGGAAGTGACCCGGAACTTCCCGATCATGCTCCGTGCCGCGGTGAAGCTTTCAGCGAAAACGAAGGCCCGTTTCGTGGTCGCGTGCCTCCATTCCCGCCATCAAGTCACGGTCGAGGCGATGATCGCGGGTTCGGCCGAGGCCAAAGGGTTGCCGATCGTGGTCCACGCGGCTCGAACCGCCGAGTTGATTCGGCTGGCCGACGTCGCATGGGCGGTTTCGGGTTCAGTCGGCCTTGAGCTGATGATGGAGGCGCTTCCCACGGTGGTCCTTTACAAGGTCCGCCGCTTCGATCTGATCGTCGCGCGCCGGTTCATCAAATCGAAATTCATCAGCCTGGTGAACCTCCTCGCCGACGCCGAGGTCATGCCGGAATACCTGACCGAGCACGACGTTTCGGGCGACATGGCCGACTGGGCGAACCGCTGGTTGAGTGACCCGGAGGAGCGGTTGAAAGCCTCGGACGGGCTCGCGGAGTTGCGTTCAAGGGTTGCGATCCCGGGCGCATCGGACCGCGCCGCGGACGAGATCGTCGCGGTTCTCCGCCCGGCGAGTTATCGCGGTCCGCACGAACGTCGGACCGCCGTCGTCGAAGGCGACCGCAAGCCGGCTTGAGCCGGGGGTGACAGGCGCGTCGGTGGCATGTCATAATCCGTTCCGACCGGACGCGCCCGCACCATTTGATTGAGCCCGCACTCTCATGTCGCACGCTTCGACCAACAGGCTCGTCGACGAGACCTCCCCATACCTGCTCCAGCACGCCCATAACCCGGTCGACTGGTACCCGTGGGGTTCCGAAGCCCTTGCCCGCGCGAAGGCCGAAGACAGGCCGATTTTCCTTTCGATCGGCTACTCCGCGTGTCACTGGTGCCATGTGATGGAGCGTGAGTGCTTTGAGAACGCCGACATCGCCGCGATGATGAACGAACATTTCGTCAACATCAAGGTCGACCGCGAAGAACGACCGGACATCGACCAGATCTACATGACGGCCGTCCAGGCGATGACCGGGCACGGCGGCTGGCCGATGTCGATGTTCCTGACGCCCGACCTCCGGCCCTTCTACGGAGGAACCTATTTCCCGCCGTCCGACGGACGGGGGATGCCGGGATTTCCT
>JAYUFP010000936.1:0-9238 GCA_043738665.1 Isosphaeraceae bacterium | reverse complement strand
CGGAGGTCCGCGACGAGGCGTCGCCGTCGTCCGACCAGCCGGGGAGCCAGGGCGGGCTCAACGTCGTCTCGGCGCTCGACGCCGACGGCGGCAGTAAGCCCGACAACGGACTTCGCCGCGGGCCATACTCTCTTCGGCTGCTCTGCCGGTACGGCACCGGCGCCCGCGAACTCGGGTTGTTTCGTTGCGAGATCCAGGACACCTCTCGCCTCCCAACACTCTTGTTGTCGCAGTCCCTTTCAGCCGCGGTCGATTCGTACATCGACGGCACTGCAACAACGCTAGCCCTCGGAGAGGCCCTCGCTGAAGGTTGTTTACCACGTACAACACGATGGGGAGCGGCGTCACCACGAGGCGATGCTCGCGAGTCGCCAAATTGTGCAATCATGCCGAAGTGGGAGTGGTTGCGCTGTGCAGGCGAGAAAACGCCGATGACCGAAGGCTCGATTGGCGGATGGCGGATGGCGGATGGAGGACGGCGGATGGAGGACGGCGGATCAGAATCGTCCTGTTTGGCCCTCCGTCATCCGCCATGAGTCATCCGCCATTCCGAGCATCCCGTCAGCCCGCAACATCCTTCGGTTCCACAAGCCTCCCCAGGAACAGCACGCTGCCCGTCTTCAGGTCGCGGATCAGGAACAGGAACGGGTGGTCGGCTCGGAAGGTCACGAACTTCGGGCGGATCATGACCGAGGATCGGGTCATCACCATGCCCGTCGCCGCCGCGGCCTCGGTCCCTTTTTCGGAGACGTCCACGAACGCCTTGTGAATCACCGCCGAGATCGCCAGGTCCTTGCGCCCGTTCATCCCCGAAAAATCCGCTTTTGAGGCGTCGAAGGGGAGCGTCATGCCCAGGTCAACCAACACCCGCGACAGCTCGAACGACTCTTCGAGTCGGAATTTCGGAAGTTCCACCTGTACCGACTGTGGAGTCAGCTTCCCTGTCCATTCGGAGAGCTTCACTTCCGAGAGGGAAGCTTCGATTGCCGGGAGCCCGCCGGCTTCCTTCGGCAAGACGACGTCCATCGCGAGCGTTCCACCCGCGTAGGGCAATTCGAGCATCTGAAACGTGCCGCCGTCGAAGTAGCCGTACGACTTCGGTGCGGCTTGCTTCATCATGACGACGGGAACCTTCTTCCCGTCGGCCTTGGTGAACGAGTCGTCCTTGCGGGTCATTCCCTCGGAGAAGGGGTCGCGCCAGTCGGCCTTGAAGTAGATCGCGTTGGTCAGCACGAGGGCGGTGGCGGGCGTCAAGACCGACGGACCGATCAGTTCCTTGATCTTATCTCGCGTCTTTTCCTCGACCCAGGTGTTGATCGTTTTCCTGGCGCCTTCGGTGTCGTGCGTGAAGTCGACCTCGTGGAGCCCGGCGTCGTATCCCTCCTTGGCCGTCTTGAGAAACGCCGGGAGGAAGTGGTCGCCTTTCTGTGCCCACAAGGCGTTGGCCGTGAGTAGCTGATAGGGGCGCGGGGCCTCGCCCTTGGACCCGTTGATCGAGGCGTTGAGAGCGCGGAAGCCGTCGTGCGCGGCCTCGCCCTCAGGGAGGTGCAACGACTCGGTCATCTGCCTGGCGGTTTCCCCCTTCGCGCCGACGGCCGTCATGCCCAGTGCCGCGGAGAGGCTGAACGGCGAGAAGAACAGGTTCCCGGAACCGGCCCGCAGCTTGCGGTAAAGGTCGACCGCGAAACGGGTATTTCCCGCGGTCACGGCATGGGAGTCTGTGGGAGCAAGCATGATACCGCCTCCGTTCGAGAATGCCTGGGCAAAGGGACGAACCCCCGCCAGGGTCGCGAGTCCGAGCCCAAGAATTCCGAGAAACTTCCGCCGGACCGTCTTCGGAACCATTACAGACCCTCCTCCCGTCACGCTTCTCGATCCTCGCTCCACTGTCCTTCTTTAAGACGGGCGAGACAACTCTTATCTTAGAGTGCCGACCGTCGCCCTGGCAAAATCACGGACAATCCCTCAGCGAACGCCCACATGACCGATTCAGAAACGACACTCAGTCAGCTCAAGGAATTGGTCCTGTCGTTCTCCAAGGAACGGGACTGGGAACAGTTCCACCACCCCAAGGATCTCGGGGTCGCGTTGGCCTGCGAAGTCGGGGAAATCCTCGAGCATTTCCGTTACCGGACGAACGAGGAGATCCGCGCGACGCTCTCCGCAGACGCTTCCGCGCTCAAGGAACTCTCCCACGAGTTCGCCGATTGCCTTTGGCTCTTACTTCGATTGGCCGAAGTCTGCCATGTGGACCTTTCGGCCTCGCTTGAGGAGAAAGTGGGTCTGGCGGCGTTGAAGTACCCTGTCGATAAGTCGTACGGTCGGGCCGACAAATATACGCGTTATCAAGATTCGTGAGGCCGGATTCGACTCAGATCAATGGCCCAATCCATGAAACGACTCAGTATCGCTTTTGATCATTCGGTCGCGCCTGACACGAGGTGTCCGCCGCGCTCGATGAGTCTTCCGTCAGCGGTCAGGCCTTTCACGGCCGCGTCAACTCGAGCACGCAGATCCTCGCTGACGCGAGGGAAGCCGAGCCTTCTGGCGACCGACGTGTGAATCTCCGTCGGGGCGATTCCCAGGGTCGCGTTCACGACGGCCAGGGCCGCGGCCTCGAATTCTTCGGGCGCCACCGATTCCGCGCGGCGGGAGTCGGAGTCCATCGCGCTTCGGTCGCGGATCGGTGGGTTTTTCGGGTTCATCGCAGGGAGCCATAAGAACTCCCCTCGGACGACAAGTCGTCCGTCAAGGACGGCCCGGTTTGTCGCCGCTTCCAGCGCCGCTTGCGCCTTGGTTCCGAGCCTCCGCGCCCCGGCTCCTTCGGCGACCCGCCAGAACGCTTGATCGCGATGGACGGGCGATTCGACCGCGACGACGGAGGCAATTCGATCGACGAGCGTGGAAAGCGGCGCCGAGGCGAGATCCAACTCACCGACGACTTCCGCCGCTCGATACGGAACGCGTTCGGCTTCCGGAACCCAGGATTCAGCCACGGGAATCGAAGTCGTCAGGGGTTCTGAAGGTGGTTCGGCGAACCGGACCGGTTCCGAATTCGTGAGAGCGGCAAGAAGCCGTTTTCCGGCCCCGGAAGGGTCGCGGGCCCAGTCGAGGCTCCAGGTGCGGTGGACCTTCCATCCGAGCGCTTCGAGCACCTGTGGGCGGAGCCGGTCGCGGTCGCGGGCAGGGCGGCCGGCCTGACCGGCGAGATTATCGAAGAGGAGTCCGAGGCGATCGCGGGCGGGATTTTCGAGGTCGGCCACGGCCAGGTCGGGAGCGACTCCCTCCGCTCCGGCGTCGATCCGTCCGCGACGCCCGGCGGCGCGGAGGGCGTCGAGAATCGCCGCGCTCAGTCCGTGATCAGCTTCCGAGTGACGCTCGTGGACCTGCAACGACGGATCGTCGAGCCTTCCCGACTCGGCGTACGCCAGGAAAGTTTTCAGCGCGGCCACGCCCCTGGCCCGGGTTCGCGATAGGTCGATGTCGGCGGCGGTCAGGTTCGTGAAGACCTCGCAGCGAACCTTGGCCCGGGTGATCAGGACGTTAAGCCGACGCTCACCCCCTTCGCCGTTGAGCGGGCCGAAATTCAAGGGGACGTCGCCCGACGCGGTGCGCCCGTAGCCGACACTGATGAAGATGACGTCGCGCTCGTCGCCTTGCACATTTTCGAGGTTCTTGACGAAGAACGGCTCGGCACCGCCGGTCGCGAAGAACGCCTCGCAATCGGGGTTTTCGCGTCGGAGATTTTCGAGGCGTTCGAGAATTACTCCAGTCTGCGAAAGGCTGAACGCGGCGACTCCCAGGCTGAGTCGTTCGGCGGGGGGTCGCGCGAGTTGACCCCGGGCGTGGTCGATCACCGCGAGCGCCACGAGGTCGGCCTCGCCGGGATTCGTGCGAGTCGTGCCCCGCTCGTAGACCGTTTCGGGAGAATGACGGAGCCGGAGCCCCGAGTCGATGCGGGCCGTATCGGGACTGGGGAAAACGACGAGCCGGTTGTCGTAAAACAAACGGTTTGACACGGCGATCAATGATTCGTGACGGCTCCGGTAGTGCCAGCGGAGCATCCGTTCGGGGGCTCCGGACGCAACGAAGAGGCCGAGGATGCTTTCGAGGTCGGAGGAGGCGTCGTCGGAATCGTCGTCGGGGTCGATGTCGTCACCGCCGGTCAGGCGATCAAAGAACGACGACGGCGGAAGCTGGCGGCTGTCCCCCACGACCACGGTTTGTTTGCCGCGGAGGATCGCGCCGAGGGCGTCGACGGGCTTCACCTGGCTTGCCTCATCGAACACCACGAGGTCGAACTCCAGAGACCCCGGTGCGAGGTACGCGGCGACAGACAGGGGGCTCATCAGGAAGACAGGCTTGATCGCCTGCACGGCGTTCCCGGCCCTTGCCATGAGCTGCCGGACGGGAAGGTGCCGCGACTTTTTCTCAAACTCGCGGAGCAAGACGCCGAGTTGGCCGCCGCCCCCGGCACCGCGAGGGATGCGTTCCCAGTGCGCCTTCGCGGCCCTGGCTCGGTTGTGCTTCAGAGCCTGGCGGTCGAGGTCGGCGAAGGCCTTGATGGCGCGTTCATGCGATGACGCGTCGAATCCGGAGAGCGCGGGGCGGTCGCGAAGCGCTTCTTTGAGTAACTGCGATGCCCCCGCTCGCTCGACCACCGCGTTGAGGGATTGCGACGCGCCTTCCCAGACTTCCGAAAGACTGACGACCGTCGCAAGCCCCGCCGACCGGCAACTCGCGACCGCGCGGTTGTATGACGCGAGCGCGGGCAGTTTTCCGGCCTGATCCGAACACGTTCGCGTCAGATTCAATTGCTCGGTGAACGGCCGCGAGAGCAGGGGGGGAGCCCCTTCGCCGGGGTGAAAGTCGAGCAATTCCGAGAGCGCTTTGATGGCGTCGTGGTGGCGGCTGAGGGTCCTTTGCAGGGTATCGAGCAGACCCCGAACCGGCCCGATCGGGCGGGGGTTGGCGAGGAACGCGACGAGGCCCCGGGGGATGCGCCCGGAGCGGACGTCGTGGTGGAATTTCGCGGCCCATTTGGACATCAGGGCGAGGTGATCCCACTCCGATTTTTCCCCCTGCCAGCGCGTGCCGAAGACCCGCGAAGCGAGCGCATCGTGGTCGCGGATCGTCTCTCGGTTTCGTCGCGCTTCGAGGACGACGTCGGCCAGGGCAAGGGATTCCTCAAGGGTTTTCGGCGGTACGCCTCTGCAAAGCCCGGCGATCGTCGCGCGGGCCTTGCGGTAGGTCGGCGAGAGGAACCGCCACCAGTTGCGGCCCTCGACGTTGAGGACTTTTCGTGCCTGGGCGACGGCTTCGGCCTCGCCCCAGGCTTCGGGAAGGAGCGTGTCCTTCCGGTCGTGGCGGGCCTGGTCGAGCCTCGCCCCGGCGTCCACGACGTCTTGCAGTTCAACCCGGCGCGAAAGCCAGTCCTTGCCGGCGATCTCAGGCCCGGTGATGTCGAACGCCACGGCGCGCGTCGCCCGCTTCGCCGCGCGGAGCAAGGCGGCGCAGCCCGCGCGGTCGGCCGGAGGTTCGATCCGCAGGTATTCCGCCATGGTTTGCGACGCGGAGGAAAGCTCGGTGACGCATGCGGTCGCTCGGGCCAGCACGTCTGAAAGCGTTCCCGCGTCCTCCGGGAGCCATGACGTTCTCCGCGACCCCCAGAACGGATGTTGGCGGGGAGTGCCGATTGAACCAAGGCATGCCTCCAACTCCACGACCATGGAGAAGCGTTGTCGATGCTCGAACGGGGTCCATTTTGACCATTCGGGGAGTTCGAGCGGCAAAGGGGTCGGAATCGGCGGGCCTAACGTGGTCACGGTCGCGTTGTAGGGTGAAACTCCGCTCAGGCCCACGGGCTCGTGCAAAGCCTTGTGATAGGCGTTGAGGCGATCGCGGGTCGATGCCAGCAGGGTGAAATCGTCGGCGGGGGAGCGGGCGGAAGGCTTGCCGACTCGTCGGGTGCGATCGAGCTCGGCGAGGACGGATTTCTTGCCGGTTTTTTGGCTGTGGAGTTCGAGGCAGGCGTCGCCGAGGCCGGCGGCTTCGAGGCGGCGTTTCACCACGTCGAGCGCCGCGAGTTTTTCGGCGACGAAAAGGACCGTTTTCCCCTGTCCCACCGCCTCGGCGATCAGGTTCGTGATCGTCTGCGACTTTCCCGAACCCGGAGGCCCCTGGATGACCAGGTTCCGACCGCGCGCGACGTCGAGTAGGGCCAGCGCCTGGGTGGCGTCGGCATCGACGACGTGCCGGCAGGCTTCGGGCGAGATCGCGTCGAGCGCCTCGGCCTCTTCGTCCTCGGTGCGCGATTCCTCGCCGGCGGCGGCGGAAAAGCCGTCGCGCAGCAGTGCCTTGACGACGGAGTGTTCGTCCGGCCTGGCGTGGTCGGGCCAGAGGTCGTTGTCGAGGTCGCGATACATCAGGAACTTCCCGAACGAGAAGAACCCGAGCACCACCGCCCCGCGGTCGACGTCCCAGCCTTCGTGCTCGTTGATCGACGCGGAAACGGCGTCGAAGTAGTCGGTCACGCCCCCTTCGCCGACTTCCGGCGGTTCGGGGAGTTCGATCGCGGAACTCTCCCGCAGTTTTGCGGCAAGTGAGAGATTCGTCTCAAGATCCCCACCCTCGTGGCGGAGGCGAAACCGCTCTCGGGCGCTTGAGCGCTCGAGTTCGACCGGAACAAGGATCAAGGGCGCGCGAAGTACGCCGTCGCGTCCCGGTTCGACCCGGCGGAGCATTCCCAGCGCGAGGAAAAGCGTGTTGACGCCCTGTTCCTCGATCGACGCCCGTGAGGCGTAGTAGATCGCCAGTAGCCGTTTGCGGAGTGCCTCAGACACGAGGTCGGTCTGGAGTTTGTGGTCAGACTGGTCGGTCGTCAGGACGGATTCCGTCGGCTCCTTGAGCTCGGCGGCGGGGAGGAACGCCATACGGCGTCCTTCGCGGACGAGGCAGCGGACGACTTGTTCGGGGGATTCTCCCGCGAACTCCAGGCTCCGGACCCGCGGGCGGTGGTTGAGCAGCGGGTTCTTGAGGCTCAGGTCGAGAAGTGCCCTGCGGTCGGCATCGAGCCGCGCGGCGACTGTGTCCTCGGGCTTCGGCATGAGTCTCCGCGTCCGTGTGGGGCTCTTGGGGGCGTGGCGTTGAGGGCCGGGACGACTCGTCACTATCGAAACCAGTATTCTTCGTAGTGTCCGCAATAGCAGACCGTACACGATACTTGCGTCATCCAATGTCGATCGTGTGGGGCGACTACGACCCCGTCGGAGGCGGCACCGCCGGGGGCTGATTCTTGAATGCGTTTTCGACGAATTTCATCACGGGCTTTTCAAGGAACCGGAGAAAAAACGGGACGTGGCCCGTGACGTGAACCTTCGTCGGGTCAACTTTCAGGTCGAGTTTCCAGCCCGTCCCGCTCAGCGACGCCGCGTTGCGGCCGTCGGACCAGACGACGGGATTGAAGTGCTTTCCATGGTGTTTGACGGCCTCGTCGATCCCGTGCCGGAAGTTCGCCTGAGCGACCTCCCAGGTTTGCCCGTGATCGAACGAGAGATTGACCTCCGCCATCAATCCCCTCCGGGGGTCGTGGACGTGTGGAACGAGAGCGATGACGGATGACGGATGACCGATCACGGATGAGGAAATGTTAAGGACGGGTCTTTTGCTCCGTCATTCGCCATCCGTGATCCGCAATCAACTGGTCTCAACGATAAACCGCCACTTCCGGAAGGGCTTCCTTGAACTTCTTCACGCCGTCCTCGGTCACCTTCGTGCCGATCACGTAAACCGACTTGAGCCCCTTCATCTGCTTGAGCGTTTCGAGCCCCTTGTCGGTGACCCCGGTCTTGCTGAGGGCAAGGACCTTGAGGTTCTTCATGTCTTTCAACTGTGTCAGGCCTGCGTCGCCGACCTTGCTGCCGGTGAGGAATAGCATGTTCAGGTTCGCCATGCTCTTGACGCTTTCAAGAGCGGCGTCAGTGACCTGCGGGCTCATCAGGGTCAACGAGGTGATCGCCGGCAGCTCTTTGAGCGAGG
Source organism: Isosphaeraceae bacterium (assembly GCA_043738665.1). Lineage (GTDB taxonomy): Bacteria > Planctomycetota > Planctomycetia > Isosphaerales > Isosphaeraceae > JAYUFP01. The sequence continues at coordinate 1,201 of JAYUFP010000936.1, read as the reverse complement.
CGACCGAGGCGTCGTTGAACTGGCCGTTGTCGACGTAGACGACCTGGACGTTTGGAAGTTCCTTGATCCGCGTGAGGCCTTCCTTGTCGCCCGCCCAGAGCTTGAGGATGTTGACCGTGGTTACCTCGGCGCCTTCCTTTGGCTTATCGGTGGTGAACTTCACCCCCAACTTTTCAAGCTCCATGGTCGAGAGCTTGAGCTTGAGGTCGGCGACCTCCTTCTTGGCCGCCGCGTTTTCCTTGGTGAGTGTGTCAATCGTTGCCTTGAGCTTGGCAGGGTCGTCGGCCGGCTTCGGGGCCGGAGCGGGGGCTTCCTTCTTGGGCTCTTCCTTTTTTGCTTCAGGCTTCTTGGGCTCTTCCTTCTTGGGCTCGTCTTTCTTGGGCTCGTCTTTCTTGACGTCGGTCTTCTTGGCGTCGTCGTTCTTTTCCCGGGCACCGACCGGCGACGGTGCGACGATCAAGGTCAGGGACAGGCCGAGGGTCGCGGCAAGGACCGCGAGTGACTTCAAAGGCGCGTGCATCGTTCGGTGTCTCCCGGCCGCGTGACGACGGCTCGTGGTCGTCGACGGGCACTCTCGGGTGGGTTTAGGCGTGTCGCACGGGGCATGGCGGATGACCGATTCCCGATGTCCGATGGCGAAGGGCGTCAATGGCCATCGGCGGTCGTCCATTGGCAATGGGGCATCGGCCATTCCTCCTGTAGACTAACCCGGCCGGAAGCCAATCGCAACCGTCCCCGAGAGGCGGACCATGACGACCGGCTCGCGTTCGGTCATAATCGTTGTGTCGATGCGGCCTTTCTTGAAACGACGGAACACCTCGGGAACCTCGATGCTGGAAGTCCGCGGCCTTTTCAAATTCTTCGGTGCGATCAAGGCCGTGAACGGCGTTTCGTTGACCGTCGGCGACGGTCGGACCGTCGGCCTTCTCGGCCCTAACGGCGCGGGGAAGACCACGACCGTTTCCATGATCTGCGGCTTGATTCGGCCCGACTCCGGAGAAGTCATTTTCGACGGCCAACTCCTCAACGGCGATTCCGACCCCATCAAGCGACGCGTCGGCCTCGTCCCGCAGGAGATCGCCCTTTACGACGAACTGAGCGCGCGGGACAACCTCCGGTTTTTCGGGTCGCTCTACGGACTGAGTCGAACGGAGCTCGAGCCGAGGATCGGGTCGTCGATGGAACTCGTGGGCCTTTCCGA
>JAYUFP010000935.1:0-9239 GCA_043738665.1 Isosphaeraceae bacterium | reverse complement strand
ATGGAAACCAGAACCCTGGTTGGAGATTCGAGTCAACTCAATAAGATCCCCTGATCAACCCCCGACTCCGGTTCCGAAAAACCCCTCCCTCTGAGCGGCTTTGCGGGGAGAGGGTAAGGGGTGCGGGGTCCGGGAGTGACCCGCCGACTCGTCCGATGTTTCGAGCGAAACGCGGCCCCTCACCCCTCCGTCTCCCCGCAAAGCCGGGGAGAGGGCGATCGGCTGACGGTTTCGCGACCGATCACTTCCTCCCGAGTCGATGTCCACTTCGTCAAGGCCTCGCCTCGCGAAAAAAAGGCGCAACCCATTCGGGATGAACACAAAGACCGGGCAACCCCCAACCTTTCATCAGCCGAGTGCGACGCTCCGGCCGAGCGGGGATTCACGATGCGGGCGGCTCGGCGTGAGCCTCACCCTCTCATCAACGATTCAAAGAGTCACCAGCCCATTGGGACTCGCTCATATCACCATCCCGTCCTGAAGGATGGCATGCCTGGGAATCACGACGATCTTGTCCCGGATCACGTAGTGCGGGGCGTCTTCCTGTTCGACGATCCCACCGGCGTTGCGGACCTGGACGTTGCGGCCGATCCTTGCGTTCTTGTCGATGATCGCGTTCTCGATCACGGAATTGTCGCCGATCCCGAAATTGGGGCGGCCCGCCTTGACGTTATCCGCGAGGTGCTTGGCCTGTTCGTACAGGTCGGCGCCGATGATGTAGGAATTGCGGATCGTGACGTTGTCGCCGATGTGCGCCCGAACTCCGATCACGGAGTTTTCGATGAGGCACCCCTTGCCGATCACGCAGCCGTCGGAGATCAAGCTGTGATCGATGGTCGCCCCGGAGATCCGCGAGCAAGGGAGGTAGCGCGGGCGGGTGAAGACGGGGTGATCTCCGTAAGTGAAGTCGAACGAGGGGTGATCCTTGGTCAGGTCGATGTTCGCCTGGTGGAACGCGCCGATCGTGCCGATGTCTTCCCAGTAACCGTCGAACAGGTGGGTCTGAACCCGGTGGTTGGCGATCGCCTGAGGGAACACTTCGTGGCCGAAGTCGGTCGCCGTTCCGCCGGAAAGCAACTGGACGAGAGTCGACCGATTGAACAGGTAAATCCCCATGCTCGCCAGATAAGAGCGCCCCTTGGCCTTGATGCCGAAGCGTTCGAGCCAATCCGGGTCGGTCTGGACTCGCGCCAGTTTCTCGGCCGTCTTGGGTTTCTCCTCGAAGTCGATCACGCGCCCGGTGTTGTCGACCCGCATGATCCCGCACGACTTCGCCTCGGCTTCGGCGACGGGGAGGGCGGCGATCGTGGCCTCGGCCTTGGTTTCGAGGTGATGCCGGATCATCTCCTGGAAGTTCATCCGGTAGAGCTGGTCGCCGGAGAGGATCAGGACGAGGTCCGACTTGTCCTCGGCGAAATAGGGGATATTCCGACGTACGGCGTCGGCGGTCCCCTGATACCAGCTCTCGTGCTGCATCGTCTGCTGGGCGGCGAGGATCTCGACGAACCCGCCGCCGAACGGGTCGAACTTGTAAGTGTTCGCGATGTGGCGGTGAAGGCTGACCGAGTTGAACTGGGTGAGCACGAAGATCCGGTTCAATCCCGAATGGATGCAATTCGAGATCGGGATGTCGATCAAGCGGTACTTCCCGGCGATCGGGACCGCGGGCTTGCTGCGCGACTTCGTCAGCGGAAAAAGCCTGGTCCCGCGACCGCCACCGAGAATCAAGCATATCACCTTGGACATGACCTTCTCCCACCCGGGACGGCTCGTGAAGCCCGGAACTCCGGCCGGGGTCCGCCGTCAAGGGACTGCGGACGTCAAACCCAAGGGCCACGGTCCTCTCGGGTCTTCGTTCGGCCGGTCGCCGCGCGGTCTCGTCGCTCGTGGCGCGGACCTCGACGCGGTCGCTACCAACCCATCGCCATGTTCGACTCGATGACTTTACGCGCGCCTTCGAGGTCGCTGCCGGTCTGTTGCATATAGAGCCGCACCGCGTGCAGTTTGTCGCCTTGCGAGCGTGCCAGGCAGTCCCTGGCCGTCGTGCAAGGGTCGATTGTCCCGGCGATCCCCAGAAGGTTCTTGGAGATCACCCAGGCGTCTCGCGGGCGGTGACTGACGCGGATCACGTCCTCGTTGGGGTAATTCGCCTTCGCGAACGCCCGCGCGGCGGTCTCGTCTTCGGCGGAGGCGATCATGATATGTGACGTCGTTTCGACCTCGTACAGGGGCATGACGCTACCCAGCTTTCCGGAAGTAAGGTCAGCGGTCGAACACAGGCCTTTCCGCGATGGAAATGGTTCTCCACGCGATCCTACACCCGGGAGATGGCCCGGTCAAAGGGGAGCCCGTGTCCGCCGGGAGGATTGCAAGGTCCGATCTTGACCCCCCTCCCCCGGGGCGCACCTGCCGCGCGATCCGGGGCTTACCGGCTTGGCGCCTGTCCGGAAACGAAAATGGCGGGTGACGAATGACTTATGACGGATGGGAAGGACGGATCAACGAACGATTTCGCGGATTTCCCGCATTTTCTTTCAGCTCCTTCATCCGGCATCCGCCATCCGGCAGGCTGTTTCGGTTTCGATGGACTGAGATGCCCGATGTCCGATCGTCAATGACCGAAGGAAGACTAAGGGGTCTGGGGAAGATCGCGGTCTCGATTCTTGGTCATTGACCATCGGACATCGGGCATCTTGAGAACTCCAGATCGAAAATGAAACCGCCCCGCCATCCGGCATCCGCCATCCGGCATCCGCCATCCGCCATCCGCCATCCGCCATCCGCCATTGCTCTGACTCGGAACGGATTCCGGAGACTCGCTTAGTTCGCGGGAAGCCCGGTCGACGTCATCGCGCGGTCTTCGTAGAGCTGGGAGAGGATCAGGCTGCCGTTTGTGACGACATGTTCGTCGGCATTGAGTCCGGTGGCCACGACCACGGTGTCGGCATTTTCCTGTGCGACCTGAATTTTCACGCGGCGGAACTTCGACACGTTCGCTTGCTTTGACTCCGAATCCTTGGCGGAAGGCGACTCGCGGACGAACGCGTAGTCCGTCCCGTTGAGTGCGACCATGGCGAGCCTGGGGATCACCGTCTGGCCTTTCTTGGGAGGAATCTCCAGCCGCGCGGTCACGAGCATGTCGGACTTGAGCCGGCCCCCCGGGTTTTTGATCGAGGCCCGCACTTTCACCGCCCGGGTGTCCCTGGAAACCTGGCTGGCCACGTAGTCGACCTTGCCGGTGATGTCCTGCTCGACGAACGGGAAGTGGATTTGCATGTTCATCCCCACCTTCACCTTGTCCTGGTCCAGCTCGTAGACGTTGAGCAGGACGAGGAGGTGGTCGATCGGGGCGACTTCCATCAAGACGTCGGTACTTTCGTAATAGTTGCCGACGACCACGGTCCGGTCGATCACCACGCCGTCGGTCTTGGCGCGGATGGTCATCCTCGCCTTTTCCGTAAGGCTGCCGAATTTCGCCTGATCGACGATCTTGTCTTTCATTCCGAGTAAGAGGGGATCGATCTCGTCCTTGGGAACCTCGTAAAGGACCGCGAGCTTGTCCTGCGCAAGACTGAAGTAGAGCCGGTTCTTCTCCTCTTCGTTCTGAGTATCAACGAGAGTTTGCTTAGAGACCGCGCCGGTCTTGATCAAGTCCTCGCGGAGGGTGAGGAGTCGGACGTCGTGCTGCCACTGGACGTACTTGACCTGAAAGTCGCTCTTGGCGCTCGCGAGGTCGGTGCTGTAGAGCAGAACCAGGGGGTCCCCTTTATGGATCTCCTGGCCGAGCGACGCGAAAACGGTTTCGACCCGGGTGTCGAACCGCGGGCGGATCTTGGCGACCGTGTTCGGGTCGTAAGCCGTTCTGCCGGTGAGTTCGAGGCGGATCGGGTCTTTCTGAGCAAGGACCGGAACGATATTGAAGCCGATCGCGGCTTCCTCGTCGCTCGTGACGGCCACCAGGCCGTCCCACGGGTCCGGCGGAATCGGGGAGGCGACAGGTTCTTCGGCGGAACTGCCCGCCTCATGTCCCCCCTGCTTCGAGCCTCCGGTGATCCGCGCCAGCGAGGCCTTGATCCCTTCCGGCGTGATCAGCCGCAGGTAGAACGCGGCCCCGATCCCCGAGGCGACCGCGATCAGGGCGATGAATTTCAGGATTGTCGAGCCGGTCTTGCGGACCGGTTTGCCCGCCGCGCGGGGTGGTGAAAGCGTGGTCACGGTGTATCCTCGTCCTCGGTTTTCTCCGGAGCGTCACCCCGGAGGAATTCGTTGCTATAGTGCGAACCCTCCGAAAGTTCCGCGGCCAGAGGGTTCAACGCCCCGAGCGGGGCGGGGAAAAGGCTGTAAAGAACCGGCATGAGATACTGGGTCAACAGCAGGGCGACGAGCATGCCGCCGACGACGACGATCGCCAGAGGCTTCTGCGCCTGGGAACCGATCGAGTTGGCCAGGGCGGCCGGCAAGAGCCCGAGGATGGCCGTCAACGACGTCATCACGACGGGACGAAGCCGCAACTCGGCCCCGCGCATCACCGACTCCCGCACCGGCGCGCCCGCGGCACGCATCTGATTGAAATACGAAATCAGAAGCACTCCGTTCTGGACCGCGACCCCGAAGATGGAAATAAACCCCACGGCCGCCGAGATGCTGAACGGCGTCGCCGTCAGCCGCAAGGCCCAGACGCCCCCCATCGTCGCCGTGACCACGTTCGCCATGACGAGGACCGCGTCCTTCAACGAATTGAAAGCCGTGTAGAGCAGCACCATGATCAGCGTGATCGAGAGCGGAATCATCCACATGAGTCGGCCGTTGGCCGCTTCCATCTGGGCGAACTCGCCCGACCATTCGATATGGTAACCTTCGGGGAAATTCGCCCCCTTCTTCGGGTCGTTCACCTTTTCCTGGGCCTCCGCGATCGCCGAGGCAAGGTCGCGGTTGCGTACGCTGAACTTGATCGGGATGTACCGAAGGTTGTTCTCGCGATAAATGTACGAGGCTCCCGGCTCATGCGGGCTGATCGTCGCCAGTTGGGACAGGGGGATCCGCGTCCCGGGCTGGCCGTCGGCCGCGGGGGGGGTGTCAATCGGGATCTGGGCAATCTTGTTCGGGTCGTCCCGCAGACCCAGCGGGAGCCGCAGGACGATGTCGTAGAGCTTCTCCCCCTCCACCATCTGCGAGAACGCACGTCCCCCGATGGCCACCTGGACCACGGCTTCCACGTCGGCCACATTCACGCCGTACCGCGCACAGGCGTTGCGGTCGATCTTGATGACGAGGTTCGGCTGCCCCACAATGTGGAAGAGCCCGACGTTCTCGATCCCCCGCACCGAGTTCAGGATGCCGACGATCCGCTGACCCGTCTCTTCGAGCGTATGGAGATCGGACCCGAAGAGCTTGATCGAGTTCGCCCCCTTCACGCCCGAGAGTGCCTCCTCCACGTTATCGCGGATGAGCTGCGAGAAGTTGAAGTTGACGCCGACGAACTGCTTGAATTTCTCCGACAGCTCGTCCTGGATCTTCTCGCGAGTGATCCCCTCGCGCCACTCTTCCATCGGTTTCAACGGCGCGTTGAATTCGAGGTTGAAGAAGCTCGTCACGTCGGTGCCGTCGTCGGGGCGGCCGACGTGCGACATCACCCCTTTGATCTCGGGGATCGAGGCGATCACGTCACGAAGCTTGGGGGCCATTCGCGAAGCACTCTCGAACGAGACCGTGCGAGGCAAGATCGCCCTGATCCAGAGGTTCCCTTCCTCGAGCTGCGGCATGAACTCGCCGCCGAGCCCCGGCAAAAGCGTCGCGGTGTAAACGAGTAGCCCGCCCAGGCACGAAAGCGTCAGGAAGCGGTGGTTGAGCACCCAGTTCAATGCCCTCAAGTACTGGCGCTTCATGATCCGGTCGACGATCGTGTCTTTTTCCACCGTCTTATTGTGGTAGAAGAAGGAGCAGAGCACCGGTGCCAAGGTCACGGCGATGCAGAGTGCCCCGAAGATCGCGAAGGCGTATGTGTTCGCCATCGGGCCGAAGAGCGCCCCTTCCGGCCCGGTCATCGCGAAGAGGGGCAGGAAGGCGCAAACGATGATCGTCGTCGAGAAGAACAAGGCGCGTTCGATCTCGTGCGACGCCTCGCCGATCCGGTCGATCAACGGCCTTGTTCGGTCGGCGCCCCGGGCCGTGACGTGCCTGTAGATATTTTCGACGATGATCACCGAACTGTCGACGATGATGCCGAAGTCCACCGCGCCGATCGACAGCAGATTGGCCGACTTACCCTGCACATAAAGGACCGTGATCGAGAACAAAAGCGCCAACGGAATCACCAGCGACACGATGATCGCACTGACCAGATCCCCCAAGAACACGAACAGCACCAGGGCCACCAGCGCCATGCCGATCACCAGGTTGTGGATCACGTTGTGCGTCGTGATGTGTACCAGGTCGGTCCGCTGATTGAACACGCGGATCGTCATCCCCTTGGGGAGCAGGTGCAGCCTCTCGATGTCCTTGATCTTCTCTTCCACCTTGGTCGCGACTTCGAGGGAGCGCTCATACTTTCTCATGAGCACGATCCCCTCGATCACGTCGTCCTCGTCCTGACTGGCCGCTTTGCCGTCTTTCTCCTTGAGCCGGCGCCCGACCTTTCCGAGCCTGGGCCGGTGGCCGATCTCGATCTTGGCGATCTGCTTCACGAAGAGCGGCGAGCCGTTGGCGCTGTTGATGACGACGTTCTGGATGTCGGAGAGCTTCTCCGCCTCGATCGAAAAGCTGTCGCCGACGTTCGCCGGGTCGAGCGTGTCCACGCCTCCCCCGAGAATCCCAAGCGCCCGGACGTTATGGGCCTGGGTCCCCATCGTCAACAGGTCGCCGCCGACATTGGCATTCGAGCGGTTGATCGCGTCCTCGACCTGTTGCATCGTCACGTCGTATTGCCGCAGCAGCCTCGTGTCGATCAGCACTTGATACTGCTTGACCGTGCCGCCGTAACCGGTGACGTCGATCACGCCCGGCACTTTGCGCAACTCGCGGTTGAGAACCCAGTCCTGAACCGCCTTGAGCTGGTTGATCGTGTAGCCCGGGCCTTCCAGGACGTACCGGACGATCTCGCCGGTGGGGCTCCAGGGGGAGAGCCGGGGCCGCACACCCTGAGGCAATTCCACGTCGCCGATGCGGTTGATGACCTCCTGACGGGCCTGGCGGTAGTCGGTCCCGTAGGCGAACTGGCACTTGATGTCGGTGAGGCCGGCAATCGAGGTGCAGCGCAGGTCTTCCAGGCCCGGCATCCCGTTCAACGCCGTCTCAAGCGGGATGCCGACCAGCCGCTCCATCTCCTCGGGACTCGCTCCGGGATTCTGGGTGATCACTTCCACCAACGGAGGCGTCGGGTCGGGGTATGCCTCGATATTCAGGTTCAACGTCGAATGGATTCCCGCGCCGATCAGGGCGATCACGCCCAGGATCACGATCAGCCGGTTGTGCAAACTCCACGAGATAATCGCATGAACCATGTGCTCATTGTCCTGGCTGACACGGCCGACCAATGCATGCAATCACGACTTTGATTCGGGACGAAGGGGTCCGCGAATACGTCGAGATGAGGCCGCACACCCCCGCCACGCGAAATAAAATGGCGCGGCGGCCACGTTCAGCAGCGAAGTCGGATTTGAAGGACGGAGGAGCCCGAGAGCGCTTGGCCAGGGTCCAGTGAGGCGTGCCAGGACAAGTCGGGCGGCGGCGAGAGCGGAGAAAGGAGGGGAAGTCTCGCGAGGAACGGAATTGGCGGGGCCTTGTCGATGTCTTCGCCGAGTTCCGAGTCCTTTTCCGAACAAAACGTCAACGTTTCGGGTCGATCGCGACTGGCGTGGACTTTAAGGACCGGCGAGTCCGACGACGACCGCCGTTCCGTCGCCTTCACGGCTCGATGCGAAACGACCGGCTCCTCCGCACAGGGCGCGGCACCCCAGGGCCAGACCATGACGGCGGCCAGATTGATGATGATCACCAAAGATAATCGGCGATTACGACCCAAGGTCGACTCTTTGAGACTCGCCCGAATGCGGACGGATTGACGACCTGAAGAGAATCATCAGGTTCCTATCCTACGTCAAGACTCCAAAGTTGGGCAGAGAAAAAAAACGAAACCCTGCCCGATTGCCGGAAACGATGATCGGCGAGTTGTTAAATCGAAGTTTGACCGGCCTCCGGCGACGGGCTACGATGATCGGATACTCCCCAGAGTCCGCCAAGGAATGGGATCGCCCGAAACTTCGGACCGAGGTCTCACGCATGTTCCGCGTCGACGCCAGGAAACCCGTCCATTTCTGCGACGGAATGACCCGGAGAGATTTCCTCCACGCCGGATCGCTCGCCGGGCTCGGCCTCGGCCTGCCGGCGATGCAAGCCCTTGAGGCCAAGGGCGCGGTCAATCCCGACCGCGCCATGAATTGCATCCTCCTGTTCCTCGTCGGCGGCCCTTCGCAGCTCGATACCTGGGACATGAAGCCCGACGCACCGGAGGAAATCCGAGGCCCCTTCCGGCCGATCGCCACCAAAATCCCCGGCGTTCAAGTCTCGGAGGTCTTCCCCAAGCTGGCGACCCGGATGGACCGCGTGGCGCTGGTGAGGTCGGTCTACCACAACGGGGCGGCCGTTCATGACGTCGGTCACCAGATGATGCAGACCGGCCGATTGTTTACCGGTGGGCTCGATCACCCGAACTATGGCGCGGTCGTTGCAAAGCTTAAGGGGCCGCGCGACGACGCTCCCCCTTACGTCTTGGTCCCCAAGCCGATCGGGGCGACCGGCGGCAATATGCCCCACGGCCACGGCGCGGGCTATCTCGGAAAAACCTTTGACCCCTTCATTCTTAACGCCGACCCAAACGACAAAGCCTTTAAAGTCCCCGACCTGCTCCCGCCCGACTACGTCACGGCGGTCCGCGAACAGCGGAGGAGGTCGCTCCGTTCGGCAATCGACGGCGCGGTGGGCTCGTTCGAGTCGTCCGCCGACGCACGCTTGCTTGACGCCAACTTTGAAGGTGCGTTCAAGCTGATGGCAAGCCCGAAGGCCCGCGAAGCCTTCGACCTCAAGGCCGAGCCCGACGCCCTCCGCGACCGCTACGGTCGGACCCGCTTTGGGCAGAGCTGCCTGCTCGCGAGGCGGCTCGTCGAGCGTGGGGTCAGGTTCGTGACGGTGAACATGTTCGAGACCGTCTTCAACGAAATCACCTGGGACATCCACGGCTCCGC
>JAYUFP010000934.1:0-3049 GCA_043738665.1 Isosphaeraceae bacterium | reverse complement strand
TCGCGGCCTCGTGGTCGCTCGCTTGGATTGCCGACACGACGGTCGACGTCCGTTGGCACGCCTCGAGCGAGACTCACCGATTCAAGACGGGTACGGCTGACCTTGAGGAAACCCTGTCGGTCTTTACCAGGCTGCTGCGGGATTTGACGTCTGACGAGATTTCGAAGAAGACCGTCGAAAGGGCGGCCACTAAGTCAATGGGACGCGCTTACTTGAATCGTGCCTACGAACTCCTCAAGGGGGCGAACGGAACGGCGGCCAGGGCGTGCCTCAAGCAATCGATACGTCTCGACCCGATGATCTTAACCACGATCGTCGCCGACCCGAGACTCGCGGCTCAGATGGCCGTCGTCTGGGGCTCGCCGACATTATCAGCCCGTTGGTTCAGGAGAGCGAAACCGGTCCCTTGATTGGCTCGCGGCGGGTGCGGTCGACCGTGACGGGCGACGCCCGGGCTCGACCTCGAACCCCAGGGCTGTTTCGTTTTCGATGAACCAAGGTCTGCGATGCCCAATGGCCGATGCCCAATGGAAGACTGAGGGATCTGGGGATGATCGCGGTCGGATTTCTTGGTCATTGACCATCGGGCATCGGGCATCTTGAGATCTCCAACTCGAAAATGAAACAGCCCTCCCTCGACGCCCGGCTCGCCTTGTCCGGGTCAGGTGACCCGGAGTATAATGCGGGATTGCCGAAATGCCTTCCGTGAAACCGGATCCCACGACGATCATGACCCAGGACGACGCGACAATCCGGACCGAAACGCCCTGCCGGACGAAGTCCGAAGCAAACGTCGCGCCGACGATGTTGCCCGTGTTGCCGTCATTCCCGATCGCGTCGCCCCCCTTGCCCGCTTCCCGTGCCGAGATGGAACAGCGCGGTTGGAAATATGTCGATGTCGTGCTGATCTCGGGCGACGCCTACATCGACCATCCGGCCTTCGCGATGGGGATCTTGGGACGCGTTCTCGAAGCCGCCGGCTACAAGGTCGCCGTGCTGAGCCAGCCCGACTGGCGGACTGCCCAGGCTTGGCGGGAGTTCGGCCGTCCTCGATTGTTCTTCGGCGTCAGCGCCGGGAACATGGACAGCATGATCAATCACTATACGGCGAACAAGAAAGTTCGCAACGACGACGCGTACAGCCCCGGCGGACGGATCGGATTACGTCCCGATCGGGCCACGATGCCGTACTGTCAGCGCGCCCGGGAAGCCTTCCCCGGAGTTCCCGTCATCGCGGGCGGCGTTGAGGCCTCCCTCCGTCGTCTGGCGCATTACGATTACTGGAGCGACACGGTCAAGAGGTCGATTTTGCTCGATTCGAAAGCCGACCTCGTTGTTTTCGGCATGGGCGAACAGCCGATCGTCGAGATCGCGAACCGGCTTTCCGCGGGCGAAACCGTGAAAGACCTTCGCGACATGCGGGGGGTCGCTTACGCCCTGGGTGCGAAGGAAGCACCTCCGACCGACGCGATCGTCTTGCCCTCGTATGAGGAAGTGAAAGCCGACCGATTTCATTTCGCGAAGGCCACGAAGGTCATTCATCAGGAGACGAACCCGCTCAACGCGAAGCGACTGGTTCAGTACCACGACCGCCAGGCCGTGGTGTGCAACCCTCCCGGCCTGCCGATCAGCCAGGACGACATGGACCGGGTTTACGGGCTCGCGTTCACGCGTAAGCCGCACCCGATGTACGGCTCCGAGGCGATCCCGGCGTTCGCGATGATCAAAGACTCCGTCACGATCATGCGAGGCTGCTTCGGGGGCTGTACGTTCTGCTCGATCACCGCCCACCAGGGACGGATCATTCAGTCGCGATCGAAAGAGTCGGTCCTGACCGAACTCAAGGCCCTCGGACGCGACGCGTCGTTCTCGGGGACAGTCTCGGACATCGGCGGACCCACCGCGAACATGTATCAGATGCGGTGTACCAAGCCCGAGGTTGAGGCCAAGTGCCGACGGCTGTCTTGCGTTCACCCCAAGGTCTGCAAGCTCCTGGGAACCGACCACGGGCCGCTCGTTGAATTGATGAGAGAGAGCCGGGAAGTTCCGGGAATCGATCGCGTCCTGGTGGCCTCGGGGGTTCGGATGGACCTGGCACAACGGTCTCCCGAATATCTTGAGGAACTCGCGGCGCACCACGTCGGCGGCCACCTCAAGGTCGCGCCGGAGCACACTGACGCCGAAGTGTTGAAGCGAATGAAGAAGCCGGAAATCAACGACTATCAATCGTTCGATCGCGAATTCCGGGAAGCCAGTGAGCGCGCGGGCAAGAAACAATATACCGTCCCCTATTTCATCGCCTCCCACCCCGGCAGCGACATGGCCGCGATGATCGACCTGGCGTTGTTCCTGAAGCGGAACGGTTACCGCCCCGACCAGGTGCAGGACTTCATCCCCGCGCCGTTCGACATTGCCACATGCATGTATCACACCGGCCTCGATCCGTTTACGGGTGAAGAAGTTTACACGGCCAAGAAGCTGAACGACCGCAAGATGCAGCGGGCGCTGTTACAGTTTTTCAAGCCCGAGAACTACTTCGAGGTCCGCAAGGCCCTGCTTGAAGCCGGCCGGGCCGACCTGATCGGCTCGGGGTGCGACGCCCTGATTCCGGCGAATCCTCCCCGCTCCGCGCTCCAGGCCCGGCGTGGCGAGGCGAACCGGGCTCTGGCCGAAGGGCGGTTCGTCCACAAGATTCCCGGCGCCGGCGACAACCTCCCCCAGCCGAAGGCGACGGCCGGCTACCGCCCCGAACGCAAGACGGCTCGTCGCCGACCCAAGCCCTGAAATCGTCAGGCGCGTGAAGCGCACCGATGTTGATTTTGATATCCGTTGGCGCGTTTCACGCGCCGGCATGCCCTATTGCCCCGAGCCGCCCCGATGAGCCCTTCGCCGAATCGCCCTAAATCGAAGTCCAAAACCGCCCGACGGCCCCCCCCGAAAAAAGGCGGCCGAAGCTATCCCGGTTCGATGGACCTGAAAACCTTCGACGAACGCTCCGAGCCGGTTGCCGCACCCGCTCACGGCAAACCGTCGATGAGACGGCCTCAAG
>JAYUFP010000933.1:0-3049 GCA_043738665.1 Isosphaeraceae bacterium | reverse complement strand
AGTCGCGCCCAGTCGGCCCAGGTGTGAAGCCGGTAGTCGTCGGGGTCGACGACGTGCGCGGCCTTGTTCCAGAGCAAGGTTAACGAGCGGGCGACGGTCGCGACGCGGACCGGTTGCCAGTTGCGGTTCAAGACCAGGGTCGGTCGTTCAAGTACGGGGCCGGAACACACCATGAACGCAAAGCCTCCCGACGGACAACGGCCAGGGGACCGGGGGATTCGAACCCCCATCATTGCATGGGCGGACCGCGCCGCGACTCTCGTCTCGCCTCGGCGCGTACTGCGTGACATTCGCCATGATAGCCGAACCGCCCGCGCTTCGTCAGCCATCGCCGTTCAAATCGCAGGAGGATTGAAATGTCAAAAAGTTAATTCACCGCAGAGATCGCAGAGAAGAGAGAAGAGAGAACAAACGAGATAAAAGTTAGCGAATCCGCTCTCGTTCCATTTCTTCTCTCGTCTCGTCTCCGCGATCTCTGAGGTTAGTTTGGGTGCGACGTTTCGAGGACTTCTCGACTTTGAAATCCTCCTGGTTCAAATCGGACCGGGCGTCGTGACCGTGACCGACCTCGGTTGGTACGATGCCCCCTCGCCCAACGCACATTCCGACGGGTCCGAAGTCCACGAGGTCGATCCAAGATGAAAGCCGAAATCGTCGCGATCGGAAGCGAACTCGTCAGTGGGCAGTCGCTCGACACCAATAGTCAGTGGATCAGCAAGGGACTCGGCGCGGTGGGAATCCCTGTAAGATTCCACACGACGATCGGCGACGATCTCGACGAGAACATCGCCGCCTTCCGGTTTGCGATCGACCGAGCGGACCTCGTCATCATGAGCGGAGGACTCGGCCCGACGCAGGACGACCTGACGCGCGAGGCGTTAGCGTCCGTGGCCGGTTTTCCGCTCGTCGAGAACCCCGCGTCCCTCGAAGCGATCCAGTCAATGTTCGCCCGGCGGAACCGGGTCATGCCCGAGCGAAACAAGGTTCAGGCTCGGCTTCCTGAAGGTGCCGAGGCCTTGTTCAATCGCGTCGGCACCGCGCCCGGCGTCTGGATGAAAATCGGTAAGACGTGGATCGTCTGCCTGCCGGGCGTCCCTCACGAAATGAAGATCATGTTTGATGAGCAGGTATTGCCGCGTCTTCGAACCCAAGGAATCGCCAACCGTGTGATCGCGCAGCGCAAGATCAACCTCTTCGGAAAAGGCGAATCCGAGGTCGAAGCCGAAGCTCTCGACCTCACCGCCCGCGGTCGAAAGCCCGAGGTCGGAATCACCGCGCACGAAGCCATGATCAGCTTCCGCATCATTGCGGAAGGGGCGACTCAGGACGAAGCCGAGGCGGCCATGGAACCCACGGTCGCCATCATTTATGAGCGATTCGGACAGCTCGTCCTGGGCGAGGGGTCGTGCAATGTCCCCGAGGCGGTCGCCAGGGAACTCGCGCGGACGACGCGAACGCTCGCCCTCGCGGAATCATGCACAGGGGGCTTGATCGCGGAAATGCTCACGAACATACCGGGCGTGAGTTCGGTTTTTCCCGGAGGAGTTGTGAGCTACTCAAACGACGCAAAGGTCGAATTACTCGGAGTTGATCCCGCCTTGATCAACGAGCACGGTGCGGTCAGTGCGGAAGTCGCCGCCGTGATGGCCGTCGGGGCGAGGGAAAAGTTCCACGCCGACTTTGGGCTTTCCGTCACCGGGATCGCCGGTCCGACCGGTGGAACCCCGGAAAAGCCGGTCGGCCTCGTCTTTCTCGGCCTTGCCTCCGACAAAGGGGTGCAAACCCGAAAACTCGAAATCGGCCCGGAACAGCCGCGGACCGTCATTCGACAGCGGGCGGCAAGTTCCGGACTCAACTGGGTCCGATTGAATCTGATCGCGAAGAATGAAGCGGGCGATTCGCCGATACCGACGTCAGAACCGATCAACCGACAGTTATTTTGAAGGGCTGATCGGCCGAATGACAGTGACACGGTCGGCCAGGTTTTGGGCGGTCAAATGCTTGTAGTCGATCTCGACGAACAGACCCGTGCTCAAGTCCGAAACTTTAAAATCCACGGGTTTCGCGGAATCGGAGCTTTTGACCCCCTCAGGTTGCTTGCTCCCTTTCGAGGTTTCGTCGTCGGGGGCTCGGAATCGGGTATCGATTTTGGTGTCGTCGATCAGATCGACGACGGCGAGGCTGTTCGATTCGACGGGTTCTCCACGGGTTGCGACCGAGTTCTTGCCCTTCTCGGCGTCCTTCTTGGCGGACCCGGTGTCTTTTGTCTGGGCTTGGTCACGAGCCCAATCGCGCCAGACCGCGTCGGTGTTGATCGTCAGCCGAAGGATTGGGCGGCGCTCCGGATGCTCGGACGTCGTTTTCGAGACCGGTGAACCCTTGTCAGCACCCTTCTGGAACTTCTCGACCTTGATGATCACACCGGAGGTCCGCTCCTTGTCCTTCGCTCGGCGAGGACTCGATTTCTCGTTTCTCGTGGTCTTCTCGCGTTCCTGACCCGTAACCAGACCCGAGAAGGAGAACACGAGGAATCCCGAGAACAGGACGACCCCTACGTTTCCAAAAACGCCGCGATCATTCATCGTTACCGCCCCCTGGCATTTCCTTAAGACAAGGTCGTCGAGGACATGCTCAAAGACTCTCGTCTTGGGATCACGCGATGAGGGCCTGTGCAAGTTTGAGGCCGCGAGGGGAAAGCCGTTTCAATCATCACTCCGAGAGTGAGGAAACGAGTTTTCCCCCCTGGTCCTTCCAGCCCTGCCAGATTTTTACGGCTTCGGGGTGATGCAGGCGGACCCAGCGTGTGGCTTCGTCGAGCGCCGCGATTCGATCCGGCTCTCGGGTCGCCTCGTGGGCTCGAAGTAGAGTCCTGGCGAGGGCCTGTTCGAGGCCCTCCGCTTCGGCGACACGTTTCAATGCCGCTCCGTGTTCGCCATCACGGTCGGGACCGATGGCGAGCGCGGCCTCCGCCCATAGGGCGATTTCCGGGTCGGAGTTCTTGGTGAGTTCGATTAGCGAGGGCTTGTCGATCGCAAACCCGAGTGCCGCG
>JAYUFP010000932.1:0-3059 GCA_043738665.1 Isosphaeraceae bacterium | reverse complement strand
CATATTCAGATAAAGCCCGTTGATGCCGAGGCCGTAGGCCGTGGTGCGCGACCAGTCGATGTCCTTCATGATCGACGTGCATTCCGGCGGGCCGAGGTAGCCCCAGTCGCGGAGCCAGGAGTTCAGGTTGAACTGCCTGCCGAAGTTGCCGAAACCGTGGTCGCTCATCACGATCACGGTGGCGGTCGAGCCGTGGCGGTCGATCACCTCACCGAGCACCGAGTCGAGCTTTGAATAAAGCTTCTTGACGTGGTCGAAGAACTTCTTCGCCTCGGTGCCCGAGCGGACCGGGTGCTCGTCGTCCGAGTCCCACCAGAACATGTGCGATTGCAGGTCGCTGCTCGAAAAGTAGAAGAACAGCATCCCGTCTTCGTAATCGTTGAGGGCCTGTTCGAAGAGGGCGAGGCGCTCTTCGAGGACCATTCCCGCCTGGCGGATGTACTCGTCGTCGCCGAAGACGCCGTTGGTGCGTGCCTTGTGGTCTTCTTGAAACCCCGTCGTGTAGAACGGCCCGAGCTTGGCGGAGAGGTCCTGGACGAAACTTGGCGGTTCGGAAATCTTCTGCGCCGGGGTGGCCGGGTCCATGTTCACCGGCGAGACGTAGAGCCGGAAGTTCGGCCCGACCTCCTGGAGGTAGAACCTACAAATGCCGCTCACTTTGCCGCTCGGCAGGTGGGCGGGCATCGAGATTTCAAAGTTGAAACGGGTCCAGCGGCTCCACTCTCCCGCCTTCAGCACGATCCTCCGTCCCTGAATTTCCAGCACGGCGGCGTTGGCGTCGCGGTCGCGGTGGACGAGGAGTTCGATTGTGATCGGGGTGGGAACCTTGAGCAGGCTATTCGAAGGTCCGACGATCTCGGCGCGGGCGGTGTCGTTCTCGAACTTCAGGCGGGAGCGCCTCCCGCCCCCCTCGTCCAGGGGCTTTTCGGGACTATCTTCCGAAAAGTATTGATAAGTGCCATAAGTACCCAGCATGTCGGGCGTGCCCATGCCGCAGAGGCAACGGTGGTGGCCGTGGCGCGAGGGGCTTGCGGGGTAGTTCGAGGGCAGGTCGTAGAACGTCGACGGGACGCCCGCGGCGTCGAGATAGTCCCAGAACGGCGTCCCCTGCCGTCGCAGGACGGTTTCCGGCGGCGTGTGGTTGAACGGGGGGAAGTCGAGCTGAAGCCGGTGGCCGCCGATTTCCAGGCCGCCCTTGCCGGGGAGGGTTTCCGATGCCGAGTAGAACGGGGCGCACTGCTCTTCGGGGTGACGGTGGATGAAGTCGAAAATCCCGTGCGAGCCGGGACCCGCTCCGTTGATGAAGGTGGCCCAGGCGACGGGGCTTTGCGGCGGCGTGCTGGTGCCGAGTTCACTGAACCCACCCTGTGTCGAGAGTTTCTGAAGGTTGGGCAACTGTCCCGCCTTCATCATCGCCGACGACAGACGCGGGTCCATGCCGTCGAGCCCGATGACGATCACCTTCTTGCCCGCGGCGCGGGAGGCGCGACGGCGCCCGCCGGGGAAGTAACCCGCGACGTCGCACCCTGCCGCGCCAATGGCTGCCGCCGCCGCCCCTTTGAGAGCGGTTCGACGGCTGATCTTCGCTTGAGATTCTTCCGTCATGGTCCGACCTCGGTGAGTTCTCGACGCGACGCGCGGCCGGCAGTTCCGGCGGGCTCGCCCACGGTCAGCGCCTTCCCATCCATGTACTCGGGAACCGCCACGCCGAACATCGACAGGACGGTCGGCCCGATGTCCATCAGTCGCGGCCTGACTTCCTCGATCGATCGGTTGCAGAAGAGGATTCCCGGCACCAGCGACGGGTCGACGCAGTGGTCGCCGCTCCAGGCCTTGGTGTTCGGGTGGAAGACGCGTTCGGTGGTCCGGCCGATCGCGGTCTCCCACGAGACGCGATAGCCGCGCTGATAGCCGGGGATCAGGTCGGGTCCGTTTTCCTTGTAAGGCCCCCGATAGAAGGTCGCGGCGATGTAAACCCGCTTCACGGCGCTCTCGCCCGTCTCTTCGTCCATCAGGCCGGTGAGCCGCCCGGCGATCTCTTCGCGAAGCCGCTCGGTTTCGACTCCAGGCTCGACGATGCCTTGCGAGAACTTGTCTTTGATGTTGATATAAATTCCGGAAAGGCCGATCGCGAAAGCCCGCGTCCGCGACCAGTCGACGCCGGCGAGGTGGTCCTCGTCGCCCCGGCCTTCGTGAAGGAAGAGGTAGCCGTTGTCGAGCAGCCAGCGGTTGAGGTCGATCCCGCGTCGGAACGGGCCGAAGCCGTGGTCGGAGATGACCATCAGCATGGTGTTGTCTCGGTCGCACTTCGCGACCGTCTTGCCGACGAGGTCGTCCATCCGCCGGTAGAGGTCGCCGATGACGTCGCGGCTATCGAGGACGTGCTGTTCGGGACGGGCGGGGTGGCTCGGGTCAATGTCTCGCCAGAAGGTGTGCTGGAGCCGGTCGGTGCCGTCGAAGACGCAGACGACCAATCCGCGCGGCACCTTGTCCAGCGCGTCGAAGAACATCGCTTCGCGCTCGCGGTCGGCGTCGAGACATTGTTCGATGAACTGGTCGTCGTTGATGACGTGCTCGTTCAGCGCCCAGGTGTCTTCGGCGAGGCCGAGCGTGGCGAAGGCCCCTTGTTTCTTGGCCAAATATTTCGTGAAGACCGCCGGGTAGCCGACCGCCATCGCGGGCTTCTCCGGGTCGATGTTGACCGGGGTGACGTAGAGGCCGAACTCGGTCTCGGTTTGTAAGAGTAAAAACTTGCAGATCCCAAAGATTTTCACTCCCGGCATGACTCGGAATCCGACTCGCACCCAGTCCGTATAAAGCCCTTGCTTGAGTTCATGAGTCGCGCCGTCGATCTTGATCCGGGCGCGGCCGGGCGCGGTGACGGTGACCGCGAACGGGGCTTTCACTGCGCCGAGGTCGGGGCGGAACGGGTGGTCGGGGCCGATCAATTCGGCCTTCACCGTGTTCCCGTCGCGGACGACGGCGTGGACGTCGCCGCCGATCTTCTCGCCTTCGTCGCGGCGGCGGGTGGTGTAGTGGGCGAACATCCCCTGCGTGCC
>JAYUFP010000931.1:0-3061 GCA_043738665.1 Isosphaeraceae bacterium | reverse complement strand
GTTCCGGACCTTCAACTTCGCGATGTCTTCCCGCTTGTTACGGAAGTGCGGGTCGGCCTGCACGATCACCTGCCAGGTCCGCCCGAACTGGTTGTAGTCATTCACATACAGTGAACCGAGGTAAATCCGCATCGTGTCGAACAGGTCCTTCAGCGTCACTTCCTTCGAGAGGCACGCCGCGCGGTCCACATCGACGTAAAATTGGGGGACGTTGGCGCGGAACACCGAGGTCATACCGACTAGCTCGGGCTGATTCTTGAGCCGTTCGGCGAGATTTTCGGTCTGTCCTTGAAGAACCTCCGGGCCGTTGTCGCCGCGGTCTTCGACCATGATCTTGAACCCGCCCGCACGGCCGACCCCGCGAACCGGGGGAGGGCCGAGCACCGTGACAATTGCGCCGTCGATCTGTGTCTCGAACTCGGTCCGCAACGTCTTCGCGACGGCGTCACCGTAAAGTGAAGGCTTTTTCGGTGTCTGGAGCGCCTTCCGCACCCGCGCTTCCAGGTACGAAGGCCGCGGCTTCCCTTTCGGGTCGGGGGGCGGAACCGCCCAACGCCTAAGCCGGCCGTTAAGGCTGATCTCCGTCATCCGGTCCAACAGCTTGAGGGTCGCGCCGGTGACCAGCCTGCCGGTGAACGTCGAAAGCGATGCGGGACGGCTCCGCAGGAGCCGCCGCTGGACCGTGAGGTCGAAGCTTAAAAGGTCGTCGTCGAGGTAGATCAACGTCGCGTCGTACCAGGCGAAGAAGCGGTCGATCACCGGGTTGGGACGCTTCGCGAACTCGTCGAGGATCACGAACATCGACCCGAAGTTCGACCCGTTCGCGCTCAAGAGCAACGACTGCCCCGCCATCACCTGCGTGTGCTTGATGCCCGGCGTGCGGCGGGCGATCACCTCCATCTCCCTCATGAGTGTCATCGTCCGCTCGGCCGAGGTCGAGTCGGGAAGTTGGACGTTGATCAACAGATAGCCCATGTCCTGAGACGGGATGAACCCGGTGGGGGTCGTGACCAATCCCCAGTAGGTCAAGCCGACAAGACCCCCGTAGACCACTAAGACCAGGAAACTGACCCGGAGAGCCCCCGCGACGACCCGGCCGTAAAGCCGCGTCGCCGCCTTGAACCCCAGGTTGAAAAGCTGAAAACCGTGCCGCAAGATCCAGTCGAGCGGGCGCGACAACAGGAGCCCGATCAGAGCGCACCCGATCGCCGCGGCGACCTCGAGGCCGTAACGGTAGTGATGAATCCACTGCAACACAGGCTCTAGAAGGGGAGCGATCGACTCCAATCGTCCCCAATCGGGCCGCGCTTTCATCAGTCCATCCGGCTCGATCATGTGAATAAGTTCTGGGGCGAGGAGCTCCAACCCCATGCCCGCGAAGATCAGCCCGTAACCGAGCGTCGGCAAGACCCGCCGCGACCGCCCTTCTTCCTCGCGAGGACGAAGGAGCAAGGCGGCGAGCGCGGGGCTCAACGTCAGTGAGTTGAACGCCGAGATGATCGTCGAAGTTGCGATCGTGAGCGCGAATTGCCGGAAAAACTGCCCCACGATCCCCGTGATGAACGCACAAGGGACGAACACCGCGCTGAGCACCAGGCCGATCGCGATGACGGGACCGGAGACCTCGTCCATCGCGCGGATGGTCGCCTCGCGGGGCTTCATCCCGTGTTCGATGTGGTGCTCGACCGCCTCCACGACCACGATCGCGTCGTCGACCACGATGCCGATCGCCAGCACCAGGCCGAAGAGCGTCAGGTTATTGAGGCTGAACCCGAACGCGGCCAGAACGGCGAACGTGCCGACGATCGCCACCGGAACCGCCACCAGCGGGATCACCGCCGACCGCCAGTTCTGCAAGAACAAGAGCACGACCACCGCGACCAGGATCACCGCCTCACGCAGGGTCTTGAAGACTTCGCCGATCGATTCGCGGATGAACGGGGTGGTGTCGTAGCGGATCTCGTAGGCGACTCCCGGCGGGAAATCGGCCTTGAGCTCCTCGATCTTTGCCTTGACCATGTCGGCGGTGTCGAGGGCGTTGGCGTCGGGGAGCTGAAAGACCGCCAGACTGACCGACGCGCGACCGTTGACCTGGCCGCTGATGTCCTGGTTCTTGGCGCCGAGCTCGACCCTGCCGATGTCCTTGACGCGGGTCACCCGACCTTCGGGGGTGGCCTTCACCACGATGTTGCCGAACTGCTCGGTGTCCACGAGTCGGCCGAGGGTCGCCAGCGGGATCTGCAGGAGCTGACCGTTGGGGACCGGCTGCTGGCCGATCTGGCCGGTCGCGACTTGCGCGTTCTGGGCGCGGATCGCGGCGACGACGTCGCCCGCGGTCATGCTCCGCGCGGAGAGCGCGTCGGGGTCGAGCCAGATCCGCATCGAGTAGTCGCGCTGGCCGAGCATGTTCACGTCGCTGACGCCGGGGAGACGGGCGAGCTCGTCCTTGACGTGCATCAACGCGTAATTACTCAGATAGAGCTGGTCGCGGTAGAGCGGGTCGGTCTTGTCCCGAGGCGAGTTGATCGCGATCGCCATGAGGATGTCGGGCGAGCGCTTGCGGACGTTGACGCCGGACTGCTTCAAAACGTCGGGCAAATTGGGTAAGGCCAAAGCCACCCGATTCTGCACCAGCACTTGCGCCATGTTCAGGTTCACGCCGTGTTTGAACGTGACCGTGAGGTTATAAGCGCCGTCGTTGGTGCACTGCGAGGACATGTAGAGCATGTTCTCGACGCCGTTGACCTGCTGCTCGATCGGCGTCGCGACCGACTCCGAGACGACCTGCGCGCTGGCCCCCGGGTAAGAGCAGTCGACCGAGACCGTGGGCGGCGAGATCGGCGGGTAAAGCGCCAGCGGGAGCAACACCAGGGCGATCGCCCCCGCCAGTGTGATCACCACCGAGAGCACTGTCGCAAAGATCGGCCGGTCGATGAAAAATCGCGAGATCAAGGCCGTGACTCCGGAGAATCTCAGGGCGGGTCAGGGCGGCGGGGCGGGCGTTCAATGGTCAATGACAAATGGCCGATGGTCGATGGCCGATGGCCGATGGCCGATGGTC
>JAYUFP010000930.1:0-3064 GCA_043738665.1 Isosphaeraceae bacterium | reverse complement strand
GAACACGGGTCAGTACCCGGCCGATGCTCCGCTGATTGTGGGGGTCAAGAACATCAGCGACCCCACCGTCCGCGCGACGGGCTTCGACGGGGTGATGCCCGACGGCACTCCTTATTACGACTTCACGAAGGTCATGGCCGGCACGACGCTCGCGCCGGGGGGGACGACGGATTACCAGAGCTTGCAGTTCCTCGACCCCAACCGTTCCCAGTTCACCTATGATCTCGTCTTCCTGGGCAAGCTGAACCACGCGCCGACGATCACGTCGGTCCCCGTCGTCGAGGCCCTCGCCGGTCGATCCTATCGCTACGCCGCGACGGCGACCGATCCCGATGGCGACCCGCTCACCTTCTCACTCCCGGTTCACCCTGCCGGGATGGTCGTGGACCCCGTGTCGGGGGCGATCACCTGGAACCCGACGACCGCCGACATCGGATCGCGTTCCGTCGTCCTGCGCGTCGAGGACGGCCGAGGTGGTTTTACCACCCAGACGTACGTCATCTCCGCGATCACCGCGCCGCCGAACCGGCCGCCGGTATTCACCTCGGTGCCAGTGGTCGATTCGACCGTCAACACGCCCTATACCTACGGCGCCGTCGCGACCGACCCTGACGGCGACCCGTTGACGTTCTCCCTTGTCACCAGTCCCGTCGGCATGGGGATCGACCCCGCCACGGGGCTTGTCTCGTGGAAGCCGCTCTCCGGCCAGGTCGGCCCACAGAACATCACGATCGCCGTTTCCGACGGACATAATGGGATGGCGTCGCAGTCGTTCGTGATTCTCGTCGGTCAGGAACCGGGCAACCACCCGCCGGTGATTGTCAGCCAGCCGGTGACCGAAGTCGTCCTTTCACCCGCGAAGACTCTGGCGACGAGCCACTTTGATACCGATGCGGGAGGTTGGCTCAGCGTCACTCTTGGCTATCCGAATCCGGGTTTCCCACCGAGCATTCTTGGAACGTACACGCCAACCTACAACCCGTTGGGGGGGAATCCCGGCGGCTCGATTAGCATGATCGATCCGGATGGATCTCTGCCAACTGGCAACACTCAGTATTGGAAAGCCCCATCCCCGTTCTTGGGTAACCAATCCGCCGCGTATGGAGGAGGCCTTTCCTTCAATCTGATGCAAACACCCATCAACAACCAATTCTCTCAAGAGGATATTATTCTCGTCGGAGGCGGACTGACTTTGGTCTATGACACGCCAAAAAATCCGGGCCAAGCATGGACTTCCTACAGTGTCAGCCTGCTGGAATCAGGATGGAAGCTGAACAACCTGTCCGGCACGGACGCAACTCCGGTGCAAATGATGTCCGCCCTCTCGTCGCTGACGGCCCTTTACATCCGCGGAGAATATCAACTCGGCCCCGACACAGAGGGGCTCGACAACGTGGTCTTATCCGCAGCGAGCGGGCAGTACACCTACGCTGTCAAGGCGATTGATCCGGATAACGACCCGTTGACTTATTCGCTAACCGACCACCCCGTCGGCATGACCATCGACCCTGCCAGTGGGACGATCATCTGGCCCTCTCCCGACCCGAATCCGAAGTTCGTGAGTGCCTTTCGGATCGGGTCGACGGGCAACGACTACGGCAGGGGCATTGCCACCGACTCGGCGGGCAATCTCTATGTTTCCGGCTTCTTCACCGGGACGGCGGATTTCGACCCGGGGCCAGGCGTCGTCAATCTCGACAGCGGCGGCGGGAGTGCGGATTTCATCGCGAAGTATTCGCCGGGCGGATCGCTCCTGTGGGCCAAGGCCGCCAGGAACGTCGGCGTGGGAAACGGTCAGAACGGGCTCGTCGGCAGGATCGTCGTCGATCACGACGGCAATGCCATCGTCACCGGGAACTTCTCGGGCACGACGGACTTCGATCCCGGTCCGGGTACCCTGGCGCTCACCAGCGTCGGCGGAACCGACGCCTTTGTCTGGAAGCTCGACAGCGACGGCAACCTCGTCTGGGCGAAGAGTTGGGGAGGGCCTGGCAACGATCGCGGCGATGACGTCGCGATCGACGGATCGGGGAACGTGTTCGTCACGGGATATTTCGAGAACACGGTCGATTTCGACCCGGGCGCGAGTGTTTTCAACCTGACGAGCACGGGCGGCATCGGCGTCTTCGTCTCGAAGCTCGACCACGACGGAAAGTTCCTCTGGGCCGGTCAACTGGGGGCGGCGACCGGGACGTTCACCATCGGTGCCAGCCCGAGGATCGCCCTCGATGGCTCGGGCAACGCGGTGGTGACCGGCCCGTTCTCTGGCACGGTGGATTTCGACCCCAGCCCCGGCGTCGTCAACCTGACGAGCGCGGGGCAGTCGGACGTTTTCATCGTCAAGCTGAACTCGTCCGGCGGCCTGGTCTGGGCCCGGCAAGTCGGCGGTTCCAGCTACGACCTGTCGACGGGCATCGCCGTGAACGCGGCGGGCGAAATTTACACGGTCGGCTTGTTCTCGGAGACCGCGGATTTCAACCCCGGCACGGGGACCGCGAATCTCCATTCAGCCGGCTCTTATGATGCGTTCGTGCTGAAGCTGGACCGCGACGGCAATTACCTCTGGGCGAAGTCGGTGGGAGGAACAGGCGACGACGAGGCGGGACAAGTTCGCCTCGATCCGTCGGGGAATCTCTACGTCCTCGGCGGGTTCCAGAGCACGGTCGATTTCAATCCGGGCCAGGGCGTATTTAACCTGACGGCGCCCCCAGGGTCCGGCTCCGCCGACCCTCACGACGCCTTCGTCTTCAAGCTCGACGCCGCAGGCAACTTCGTCTGGGCCCAGGCCTTCGGCGGGCCCGGCAACGACTCGCCCGGCGACCTCGCCGTGGATTGCCAGGGAAACCTCTACATCGTGGGCCTCTTCGAAGGCACTTCGAATTTCGATCCCGGCAAGGGGACTTCCAACCTGTCGAGCGCGGGTGCCTACGACGTCTTCGTGTCACACATCACCCAGCCGCCTCCTTGCCCGCAAGTGACTGTGCGAGTTGACGATGGCCAAGGTGGGTTTGACACGCAGAGCTTCACGATCAACGTCAGCAACGCTACGCCGGGGGAAATCCAT
>JAYUFP010000929.1:0-9308 GCA_043738665.1 Isosphaeraceae bacterium | reverse complement strand
CTCGCTAATGAACCGGCGATCTCCGCCCTGATCACGGCGTTGAATCTGCCTCTTCGGGATTGGGAGGCGGCCGAAATGGTCCGCCTGATCCGTCACGGAAGTTTCCGTGCCGAATGGGTGCCAGGCCGCCGCGCCGACGTCCGCGCCAGGGCGGCGTCGCTACTCGGTGAACTCAAAGTCTATCGCGGCCGCGGTCCGCTCCGGTCGGCGATCGCCTCGCGGATCGACTCCGCGAAGAACCGCGAAGAATTAATCGTCATTCGCGACCTTGTCGACCGCCTCATCGCCGAGACCGAGGTCGTCAATCAAGGCGGACCCTGGAGTTCGCACGAGGCGCGGATCAGGCGGCTGGCGACATCACTTGGGCTCGAAACCGCCAACCCCGTCGTCATGGGGACGTTCTGGAACGCATTTGGCGAACACGCGGCCGTCGTCGAAGCGTCGGGCGGGGGGCCACGGAGCTTCCGGGCGGTCGTCGCGAGTTTGCGGGAACTCGTCGGCGAGATCACGCTCGAAACCGGCGGCGTGACGCCGGGGACTGTCGTGATCACCACCGTCGACGCGGCCGAAGGCGCGAAGGCTTCACATGTGATCCTCGCCGGGTTGGTCGAAGGGACATTCCCGACGCGCGACGCCGTGGAGGCGAACTCAGAGACGGGCGTTGATCGTGCCTTCTCGAAAGAAATGGCGCGGTTCCTCGGCGTGATCGGCTCGGCCCAGACGAGTCTGACGCTGGTCTATCCGACCCGCGACGAGAAGGGGCAGGAAGTCCTCCCCGCGGGTTTTCTCGAAGACGTCTCGCGGCGCTTCGAACCGTCGGCGTTGGAGAGGATTCACGTCGCCGAAACGCGGTTCCACCCGGCATTGATCGACCGCCCCGACCTCGCCGGTTCGCCCGCCGACGCCAGGGTCCGGGCGCTGGCCCTGGCCTGCCTGAACGACGACCCCCGAGACCTCGCCGGGCTGGCATGCGATCCATTGCATCGTGCCCCGCTATTGGGATCGGCCTCGGCCATCGTGCTGACCTCGCAACGCTTCGGGGGCCGAGAATTCGACGCCTACGACGGGCGACTCGAAGGGTCCAAGATTGAACGCGCGTTGACGCATAAATTCAGTCCGGAATACAAGTTCAGTCCCAGTCAGCTCGAATCGTACCTTTTCTGCCGGTTCCAGTTCTTCATGAAGTATGTCGTCGACGCCAAGGCCGTCGAGGACCGTCGCGAATTCGACGACGACTTCAGACAGAACGGTATCGATATCCATAACATGCTCGAACACCTTGAGAACTTGCGGGGCTCCGGAGAGGGCGACTTCCTTGAGCTCGTCGATGTGGTGGTGAAGACGGAGATGCGCGCCGAGCTGACGACCGAATCCGACTCCGAACGCGGGCGGAAGGCGATCGAGCGCGAAATCGCCCTCCGGTCGCTCCGGCATTACGCGATCCAGGCCGGCGAATATGAAAATGTCAAGCCGGGCCGGACCGTGCCGCGTCCCGCCCGCCTCGAATTCAAGTTCGGCAAGGACGAGGCGCTCGTGATCGGGGAGGGGGACGATGCCATCCGCTTGGGGGGCATGATCGACCGCGTGGACACCTTCGAGACCGAGAAGGGACTGGGTTTCCGGGTCATCGACTACAAGACCGGCACCTGTCCCAGCGCCCGCGAGGTGAAGGAACTGGACATGGTCCAGCTTCCCCTCTACGCGCTCGCGGTTGAAAGGTTGAGTCTCGTGGAACCCGGCGCGACCCTCGTGGACGTCGGCTACTGGAACCTCCGCGACAAGGGGTTCAAGGCGATCGATCTGGGCGAGTGGGCGACGATCCGCGCGAAGCTCGAAGCGACAATCATCGACGCGGTGGGAAATCTCCGCCATGGGCATTTCGAGATCAATCCGCGCAAACAGGACTGCACCCGAGCGTGTGACTTCAAGTCGGTCTGCCGCATCGCCCAGGTCCGGCAGGCGGGCAAGACACTGGAAGAGGACGCAAAATGACGGTGTCCCCTCAGGAGGGTAATGCCCCTTCATTCACCGCCGAACAAAGCGCCGCGCTTGTCGCGAAAAACGTGAGCGTCGCCCTCAGCGCCGGTGCGGGGTGCGGTAAGACGAGTGTTCTGACCGAGCGATTCGTCCGCTCACTAGCGGGCGAGGACCGGCGGCCGTTGAAATCACTGGTCGCGGTGACATTCACTGAGAAGGCGGCGAGTGAGCTCCGCAAGCGGATTCGCGACGAGTGCCGCAAACGCCTGACGGTCGCGGCTCCGGAAGAGGTCGCACACTGGCGAGGAATTCTCCGAGGCCTCGAATCCGCACCGGTCAGCACGTTTCACGAATACTGTGCGGGCTTGCTTCGCCGCCATGCAGTGATTTCCGGGATCGATCCCGATTTCAAGATCCTCGACCCGATTCTCGCCGGACCGATCCTAGAGGAAGCGCTCGACCGTTGCCTCCGCAAGTGGCTCGCAAGCCAGGACCCCGACCTCTTCGAACTCGGGGTCGAGTATGGCCTCTCACGAGTCCGTGGCGCGATTGCCTCACTCTGTTCCCGTCGCGACGCGGCGGAGCTGGCCGATTGGTCAGCCCGCGACGTCGAGGAGGTGTTCGAAACGTGGTCGTCCCAGTGGAAACGGCGGGGGCTCCCCTCGATCCTCGGTAAGTTCGTCACGGAGGCGGAGGCCTGCCGCAATCTCTTGCGCGATCACCGCTGCCGTCACCCCAAGATGCAAGAACGTGTGCGTGTGATCCTCGGCACCCTTCCCGCGATCCAGGCGTTACCTGAGCCGTCGGCGGTGCTCGAACTGCTCCGCGAAAGCGCCCGAGTGCAAGGGGGCGGGAAGGCCGCGGACTGGCCCTCCGCCGAGATCTATGACCGCGTCAAGAATGCGCTGTCGGCGCTCCGCGACTCAATCAAGGATCTCCAGGCCAAACTTGAAATCGACGAGGAGACGTCACGCCGCTGTGCCACGCTCGGCTTGAAGCTGGCGCGACTCGCCGCCGAGGCCCGAGCCGCCTACGATGCCCTGAAGGCCGACCACGGCGGGCTCGACTTCGACGACTTGCTTCTCAAGACCCGCGACCTCCTCGCCGCCGACGCCGCGACAGTTCGAGAAGCCTCGGGGACGCCGGTCGAGTTCGTACTGGTTGACGAGTTCCAGGACACCGACCCCGTTCAGAGTGAGATTCTGCGGTCGTTGAGCGGCGGCGCGTTTCTCAACGGCGGATTATTCGTTGTCGGCGATTTCAAGCAGTCGATTTACCGCTTCCGAGGGGCGAGGCCGGAGATTTTCGAACAATACCGCGCTGAGTTTCCTGACGAAGGCAATCTCCAGCTCTCGGAGAATTTCCGGAGCGGGCCGGGCGTCATCCACTTCGTGAACGCACTTTACGCCGAGTCGTTTCCCCCCGGGGAGCCCAGGCTCTTGCCGGGTCCGAACGCCCGATCCGCCGTTGACGGCCCCGCCGTCGAATTCCTCTGGGCCGAGGAGCCGTCTCCGCTTCGCATCAGAGAAGATTCACGCGTCAAGATCTCGGTCGACGAGCAACGAAGGGTCGAGGCGCGATGGCTGGCACGATTGATTCGGTCCCGGCTCGACCACGGCTGGCCGATCGTGGACCGGAAAACGCATCAGAATCGAAACGCCGACGCCGGGGACGTCGTGTTGCTCTTCCGTGCCATGACCGACGTTGCATCGTATGAACACGCGTTCGAGTCTGAGGGGCTGGACTTCCACGTCGTCGGCGGCTCCGCGTTTTACGCTCAGCAGGAAATCCAGGACCTCGTAAACGTCCTCACGGTGATCGAAGACCCACTCAACTCGGTGGCTCTCGCGGGGGCTTTGCGGAGCCCATTTTTCTCCCTCAGTGACGAAGGCCTCTTCTGGCTCTCAACCGGCGGTGCGGTGACGCTCGCCGCGGGGTTGGAGAAGACAGCCGCCGAAAAAGTCGAAGGGATTTCGGACCGGGATCAGTCGCTCGCGATTCGTGCCTTCGGTCTTCTCGAACGCTGGCGGGGGTTGAAAGACAACGTCCCGATCTCGGCCCTCGTGGATCGCGTCCTCGACGAATCCGGCTTCGAGGCGGCGTTGCTCGCGGAGCGCCTCGGCGACCGCAAACGCGCCAACGCACGTAAATTCGTGCAACTGGCACGCCGTTTCGATTCAGCCGGCGAGTACACGCTTGGCCATTTCGTCGCCCGCCTGAGGGGCGACTTGCGTGAGCCTCCTAAAGAAGGCCAGGCGGCGACCACTGACGAGGACGGCAAAAGCGTCCGCCTGATGTCGATCCACCAGTCGAAAGGCCTGGAATTTCCGATCGTGATCGTGCCCGATCTCAACCGAAAATCAGTAGGGCGTCGCGGGACGGTGGCGTTCGACCCCGCCCTCGGGGTCCTCGTCAGACCCCCCGCACAGCCCGAGGCGTCCGCCGAAGCTTCAGAAAGTTCTGGTCGATCGCTCGGCATGATGACGTTCGAGGCGATTGAGTCGGTCGAGGAAGACGACGAGGCGACCCGCCTTTTCTACGTCGCGACGACACGCGCCCGGGACGTGTTGATCCTGTCGGCGGGAGTGGGACCCGAGGCGAAGCCCGATTCCACGGCCATGAGACTCCTCGAAGCGCGTTTTGACCGCGCCACCGGCGCATGCAAGGCCGACCTTCCCGGCGGCTGGGAATACCCCGAGGTGAACGTGATCCTCGATCCTCCCCGGTCGACCGGCCCGATCTTGCCCCGGCACAAGCCCGATTTCGCGAGGGTTGTTGATGTCATCGAGTCCGCGAAAGTCTACGAACTTGCGGGGGAGCCGCGAAAGGGTCACCGCCCGAGACTGGTGGATCTCGACCAGGCCCGCGGGCTCCTCCCCGCCCGGGCCAGGATTGATCGCGTTATCCGCGGGGTCCTCGCCGACCCTCGGGGACTCGATCCGACCGCGGACCTGACCAAGTCGGTGATCAGACGTCTTGACCCGTTGATTTCCGAGGCGCTGCGTTCAGGGGTCGCTGAGAGGTTGCGGATCTGGGCCGACGGGGACGTTTCAAGGAGGCTTGTACAGGTCAAAACGCTTGAGCGCGCCGTGTCCTGGTCAGTGACGTGGCCGCGGGATGAGGCACAGTCGACGGTCTTTCTCGGCCGCACCGAGTATTCGGCGATGGGTGCGGATGAGACGTGTGAAATTGTGAACGTGTGCGCGGTCGAATCGCCCGAAAGCCTGGAAAGGCTCCGCCTCTTGCTGTCAGCCCGGGCGGCGGAAGGCTTGGGCTGGGGTAAAGTGGTGAAGGCCTCGCTGATCCGGCTCGGCAAGGAAACGACCGTGATCGTTCTCGATGATTTCAGCGACAGGGCGATCGAGGACGCGGTCGAGGTTTCGGGCGTGTGCGTGTAATCAGCGCGAGGCGTCGATGAGTCTTGGGACACAGGTGTTCTTTGGATTTGCGCGGAATCAGCGAGTCGTTTCTTCGGCGGACTTCTTTTCCGGATCGCGGGACGAAGCCGCGACGCGAGTTGCCCCCGCGGCGCGTTCCTTGGCGAACGCGAGCCAGCGAGTCTGCAGGTCGGAGAAGCTGCCAATCTCATAAACCGCGAGCAGGGCCGGTTCGAACCCGTCGCTCTGGGCTCGCTTGACGAACGCGATGAACTGCTCCGGGGTTCCCGAATCAACCAGGAACCGCGTCAAGGACACGCTCTGCGCGTAGTACAGGCTCCAATGCTTCGGGTCGGGGTAATCCATGGCCATCAGGTCGCTGAGGCGGAACAGCTTCCCGGCCTTGAGGGGTTCTTCAAGGTCGGTCGCGCGGACCGCCTGCTCGGAGATCGGCTCGGCCAGAACGGCAAGGCCTTCGTCCGCCCAGCGTGGGATCTGCTGCTCGGGGAAAACGTCGGCGAGGACCACATGCGTCACCTCGTGAGGCAGGATTGCCTTCACCATGGCAGCGTGGTTGGCCCGCAGGTGGACGCGGCGGAACACGATCTTGCCGGCGTTCATCCCCATCGTCGAAAAGCCTGGAGAATCCGCCGGCTGCTTCGTGTCCTTGCCGAACTCGTCGGCGCTGGGATAGAGCAAGATCTCGCAGCGGGGCGTCCAGCGCCCCCCTTCTTCCGCCCCCAGGTGCCTGGCCTGAACGGCCCTCGCTTGCTCGGCAGCCTGGGCGATCTGACGGGCCGGCGCGGCATCATCGCCGATGAAATGGACCTCGAAATTGGCCGAGGTGACGGGCTGACCGTTCCACTCCAGTTTCGAGCCGGGCAGCCGTTTCGTGGCCACTCGCAAGGGTGCCGAGTTAGCGTTTTGTGGCTTGCCGGGTGAGGCTTTGGCTTTTCCCGTGTCCTGTTCCTCGGGCGAGGATCCTCGGACGACCATCCGCGAGTTCGGTCGCGTTTTTTGCGATCGCCCGACCCGGCTCCTTTCCGAGGCGAGGTTGCGGAGGTATTCGGCGAACCAGTTGTTCGGGCTGAGCGTCTGGATCGCGCGGATCTCGTAGTCGATCGGTGCCCACTCGGCGGCCGAGGTAGGGCGGTCGTTGATTTTCTTGACTACGGCCACCGCCCGACAATACGCCCAGTGCGACCGGCGGTCGTCGGGTAACATGCTTGACGCGGCGAACGCCGAATACCGCCCCCCCGCCTCTTCATAGCGCCCCGCAAGAAATGCCGCGTCGGCGGAATGCAAGGTCTCGCCGGGCTCATTGGGCTCAGCTAACGAACCCGGAGCCTTTGCATGATTCGGGACCGAGGGTTTCTCGAAATTCGCAGTGACGGGGGCGTCAAGAGGGGCTGCGGGTGGGAGCGGTTTAACCTCCGGCAACGGCTCGGCGGGAGGGAGTTCTCCGCGGGGGACGATGGTCGCCTTGACCACGTTTTGGACTCTCATCGGCGTCACCGGCGCGTCCGGCAGAGGGGCGACCGGTTCGGCGGAAAGCAGAGCCGGGCCTGACTTCGACAGCACGGGAGGGAAAACAGCGGATTTCGCCGGACCCGGTATCGTCTGTCTTTTCCGCTTGAGAATTTCGATGTTATCGCGGAGCGCCTCAGCCTCGTCGTTCCGGCCGGCGGCCTCGGCGCTCTTGAGCGCGGCGGAGTAAGCGTTGAGGAGTCCGTCGAGCAACGCGGGGCGTTCGTCGCGGCTTGCCTTCGGGAGCGCCTGTTCCAGGACGGCGATCGCGCCAGACGCGTCGCCGCGTTTCAGCGAGCGGTTGGCTTCGGCGGTTGGCGCGGAGGAGTTCGCGTTCGAGAGGGGAACGATCAGGAGCAAAACAAGGCCGACTGCGGCCGAGAGGGGCGCGTTGGGTGGCCGTTGCATGACGATCCGTGTCCTGCGCTGCGGTTGGTCGGAATCGAGTTGCGTGCGAGTTTTTTCCGGGCCTTCCCGCGAGGGGGAGCAAACCGGAGCGGATTCCACGGGGCCAACCTCGTCCCTGAAGTTGAGATTCGTCGACGCCCGAAGGCAAAGCGCGAAGCCCTTACCCGACGGTCGCGGGAGTATGTCGGGGTTGCGTCCGTCGGTCAACCCGAACCTGGAACTTGAATCAATCCTTGCGCGACCGCAAAAAAGTTGAACTCCGCATTGAACTCCGGTCGCTGGCGCCTGTCGGAAATCACGGTTCCCATTTATACTGGCAACACGAATGGCCGCATGCTCGCACAGGCTGAGACCTTGCGGGACACCGGGGTGTTGTGGAGTCGATTCCGATGCGGATCATCGCCGGCGAGCGCCGGGGGCACAAGATTGATGGTCCCAGGGGGAACACGACCCGGCCTACGAGTGACCTCGTGCGTGAATCGGTGTTCAACCTCTTGCGTGAAGACGTGCCTGATCGCGTGGTCGTTGATCTGTTCGCCGGGACCGGCGCGCTGGGGCTTGAGGCGCTCAGCCGTGGGGCCGCGCGGGCGATCTTCGTCGAACAGAATCGCTCGAACGTGGCCTTGATCTATCGCAACTTGGCGACGCTCCGTTACGAAGACAGAGGTCACGTCTTGACCGGCGACGCTTACCGCTGGGTGCGGGCGTTCGTGCCGGTTGACGAGACTCCGCTGGTGGTGTTGCTCGACCCTCCTTACCGCGAGTACGACGTTCACGGCGCGAAGGTGAACCATTTGCTCGCGGAATTGATCCGTAAATTGCCGGACGAATCGGTGATTCTGGTCGAGTCGGGCCGGACGCTCGACGAGAAGGTTCTTCCGGATTTTGAATCGTGGGACGTCCGCCGATACGGGGGCACGCAGGTGGGGCTGCGGGCCGTGTCCGCCGACGATCGACTAGCCGCCGATGAGGACGCGGGGACGCCCGATGATGAGCTCGACTCCGCTGCCGCCGACACCGCCGATCCCCTCGCATGAGGAGGCTCGCGAGTTCGCGACCTGGTTGGTGGGCAAGCTTCGCGAGGCCGGGTATCAGGCCTTGTGGGCGGGCGGTTGCGTCCGCGACTTGGCGCTGGGGCATACGCCGAGCGACTACGACGTCGCGACCGACGCAAGGCCCGAACAGGTGATCGATCTCTTCCCCAAGCGGACGATCCCCGTGGGCGAGTCGTTCGGCGTCGTGCGAGTCCGCGGCGCGCACGGAACGGGGCTGGAGGTCGAGGTCGCAACGTTTCGAAGCGACGGAGCCTATATCGACGGTAGGCGTCCCGAATCCGTCGTGTTTTCGTCGCCGCAACTCGACGCCGAACGCAGGGATTTCACGATCAACGGGATGTTCTTCGATCCGTTCTCAGGGCAAATGATCGATTACGTGGGGGGACTGAATGACCTCCGCGACGGCGTCTTGCAAGCGATCGGAGACCCGGCGGCGCGGTTCGGCGAGGACAAGCTGAGGTTGTTGCGCGCGGTCCGGTTCGCCGCCCGTTTCGGATTCCGGATCGATCCTCCGACCTTGGCCGCACTCGGGGCGATGGCAGGTCAGATCAACGTGGTGGCCGCCGAGCGGGTCGCGCAAGAACTGCGGAAAATGATTGTCGATGTCCGTCGTCCTCAGGCGATGCAGTTGATGCTCGAAACCGGCCTGATGTCCGCCGTGCTGCCTCCCGTCGTGGCGATGCGCGGCATTTTCCAGGGGAAACCCGTTCAACCCGAGGGCGACTTGTGGGACCACACAATGCTCGTCCTCGAACTGCTTCCATCCGAGCCGAGCTTCCCGCTGGCTCTCGCCGCTCTCTTGCATGACGTCGGCAAGCCGGGCACTCGATCGACACACAACGGTCGTGTGAGTTTTCACAATCATGAACAAGTCGGAAAGAAAATCGCCGACTCGCTTTGCCGTCGGCTGAAGCTCTCAAACCTGGAATGGGAGCGGGTGACGTGGCTGGTTGAGATGCATCAG
>JAYUFP010000928.1:0-9318 GCA_043738665.1 Isosphaeraceae bacterium | reverse complement strand
CCGGTGCCGTCAAAGAGCCTCCCGGCCTTCACCGCCACAACTTTGGGCTTGGCGGCCTTATCAGGTTCGGCCGAAACGGTGTGCAACGGCGTCAAGAGCATCACCAGGACAACGCGGGAGCTTAACGACACAGTGGAACTCCGACCTTGGATTGCGAACGAACCGATAAACACAGCTTGGTTCCAATTTAACGGCTTGTTACGGCCGACGCGACCACTCGACCACTCAAAAGGTTTCCCCGAGGTGACCGACTACTTGCGGAAGATGGGGTGTTGGTGGAAAATGGGGGATATTTTGCGATTATTCATGATCGGGGGACCGACGACGTCAGTCTGTCGCCTAGAAAAATGCGGTGAATCATCGTCGCTATTTTTTTTTGAGTTGTACGGCGGGCTACGAATTTCCAGGCGTGAATGCCTGTTCGAGAGAAAAATAAAAATGAAACGTTCGCCAGCACGCTATCCCGCGATCGCCTACAAATCGACCGGCCGCCTACCTTATTATCTGTAAACGCAACGTTGCCGTTCATGCGATCGCAACTTTTCCCACCGAATCGTCTTTATTCTCTACGAGGATCGACACCCGTGTCATCTCAGAATCGCGGACGAGCGAGGCGGCTCGCGTGGCTTCCGACGTTACTGGGCGTTCTCGCCATCGCGGCGTTCAACGAGACGACCCGGGGGCAGCCGCCGGTCCGCTCTCGTGAACAGCAGATCGACGAGATCCGCAAGCAGGTGGAAGAGCTTTCCAGGAAGCTCGACGCGATCTCCAAGCCCGAAACCAAGGCCGAAGCTCCCAAATCCGACAACACGCTGACGCCCGGGCCTGAGTGGCTCAAGCCCCTCACCTGGCGTTCGATCGGCCCCGCCAACATGGGCGGCCGGATCGTGGCGCTATCGGTTTTGGAGTCCGACCCTTCCACCTACTGGGTTGCCACCGGCGGCGGCGGGCTCTTGAAGACCGCAAACAACGGAATCACCTTCGAGCACCAGTTCGACAAGGAAGCCTCGGTCGCCATCGGCGACGTCTGCGTCGCCCCTTCGGATAAGAACATCGTGTGGGTGGGAACCGGCGAGAACAACCCCAGGAATTCGGTTTCCTACGGCGACGGCGTTTACAAGTCGACCGACGGCGGCAAGACCTGGGCGAACATGGGTCTGAAAGGGACGTACCAGATCGGCAAGATCGTGGTCCACCCCAAAGACCCGAACATCGTTTACGTCGGCGCGCTCGGGCGGCTCTATGGTCCTAACGACGAGCGCGGGCTGTTCAAGACGACGGATGGCGGCAAGACCTGGCAGAAGATCCTCTTCGTGGACGATAAGACGGGCATCGTCGAGATGAAGATGCACCCGACCGATCCCGAGACCCTGCTGGTCGCGACGTATGATCGGCTTCGCGACCTTTACGACGTCGGCGACCCGATCAAGAAGTGGGGAGCCGGCAGCGCGATCCACAAGACGACCGACGGCGGCAAGACGTTCAAGAAGCTTGAAAACGGCCTGCCCACGGTGAAGCTCGGTCGGATCGGACTGGACTACTCAAAGAAGGACCCGAAGGTCGTCTTCGCGATCGTGGATAGCGAGAAGGTCGGCACGGGGCCGCGTCCCAAGAGCGCCACGCCCATCAATCAGGCGTATATGGGGATCGGCGGTGAAGGGCCGGAGGCCGCGGGGGCGAAGATCGGCCTGGTCGTCGCGGGCGGACCCGGCGATAAGGCCGGACTCCGCGCGGGCGACCTCATCAAGGCGGTTGACGGCAAGGACATCAAGCTCTACAGCGAACTCGTCACGGTCCTTCGCGAGAAGAAGGTCGGCGACACGGTCAAGCTCAAGATCGAACGCGACGGCAAGGCGATCGACGCCGCGGTCACGCTCGCCCAGCGCCCCCCCGACGAAGCGGGCGGCCCCGGAGGAGGAGGCCCCGGCGGCAGGAATCGTCCCGCGCCGACCGGCCAGGGTGTTGAACCCGGCGGGAACGTCGGCGAGGGGTTCGGCGGCCTTCAGCTCGACCCGGCCAAGCCCTTCGGCGCGGCGCTCGGCGGTCAGATCGAGAACGCCCAGGACCGGCAAGGTCCCGACAGTTTCCAGACCGGAGGCGTCTACAAGTCGATCGACGGCGGCGACTCCTGGACCCGCGTCAACAGCCTCAATCCACGCCCGTTCTACTTCAGCCAGATCCGCGTGGACCCTTCCGACGAGAACATCGTCTATGTGCTGGGCCTGGCGCTGCACCGGTCGACCGACGGCGGCAAGAACTTCCGCGGCGACGCCAGCCGGGGCGTTCATGCCGATATGCACGCCCTCTGGGTCGACCCCAAAGACGGCCGGCACATGGTGATCGGCTGTGACGGCGGAATCTACCAGACGTATGACAAGGGGAGCGTGTGGGATCACCTCAACACCGCGGCGCTCGGCCAGTTTTATCACGTCGCGATCGACACCAAGCGGCCCTACAGGGCCTATGGCGGCCTTCAGGATAACGGCACCTGGGGCGGCCCCACGATGAACCGCTCGGCCGAAGGGCCGGTGAATGAAGACTGGCTGAGCGTGGGAGGCGGCGACGGCTTCAAGTGCCAGGTCGACCCGACCGACGAGAACCAGATCTACGCCACCAGCCAGTACGGCGCCTTGAACCGCCGGAACCTTCGCACGGGTGAGTACGCCCCGATCCGGCCGATCCCCGAAAAAGGCAAGATCCACCGCTTCAACTGGAACACCCCGTTCATCCTTTCGAGCCATAACCCGAAAATCTACTACGCCGCCGCCGAGGTCGTCTTCCGGTCCCTGAACAAAGGCGACGAGCTGCGGCCGATCTCGACGGAAGTGGCGCGGACCAAGACCGGCAGCGGGACGGCGCTTGCGGAGTCTCCCAAGAACCCCGACGTCCTCTATGTCGGCACCGACGACGGCGCGCTCTGGGTGACGACCAACGGCGGCGCGGCGTGGACCGACATCACCAAGAACGTCGGCCTCGACCGGCCTTGCTTCGTCTCGACGATCGAGGCCTCCCGCGACAAGGAAGGCCGGGTCTACGTCGCCTTCAACGGCCGGCGTTCCGACACCGACGACCCGCTCGTTTCCGTCTCGGAGGATTTCGGCAAGACGTTCAAGCCGATCAAGGCGAACCTGCCCAGAGGCTCGACGCATACCTTGCGGGAAGACCTCTTCAACCCCGACCTGCTCTACGTCGGCACCGAGTTCGCCGCGTGGGCGAGCCTGGACCGGGGGGCGTCGTGGGTGAAGATCAATAACAACCTCCCCACGGTGGCGATCTTCGAGTTCGCCCAGCACCCGACGGCCGGCGAGGTCGTGGTGGCGACACACGGGAGGAGCCTCTGGGTTCTCGACGTGAGCCCCTTGCGGCAGCTCACCAAGGAGACGATGAAGGCGAAGGCGACCCTGCTCAAGCCGAACTCCGTGGTCCGCTGGCAGGCCGAGCCGGGTCGCGGCGGCACCAACCGCAAGTTCAGCGGCCAGAACCCTCCCAGGGGTGCGGCGTTCTATGTCGCCGTCACGGCCAAGCCCGAGAAGGGGGCGAGCGTGAAGGTGCTCGACTACGACGGCGCGACGGCCTTTGAGTCGCGAGTCCCCGCCGAGCCCGGCCTCCACAAGTTCACCTGGACCATGACCCGCCCCGCCGCCGCGCAGCGCCCCGGACAAGGCCCCGCGGCAGGTCGTGGCGGTGGCGGTGGCGGTGGCGGAGGTTTGCTCGGCGGCTTCTTCGGGCGTCGCGGCGCGTTGGCCGCGGGGCCGGGCACGTACCGGGTCGTCCTCACGGTGGACGGGGTCGAGACCTCCGCCCCCCTGAAGCTCGAAGCCGACCCGGCCTATCTCAATTCGGAGATCTCCGCCGAGGCCCTCGCCGAGATGGAAGAGATGGCAAGGGAGGCCGACGCCGACCCCGACGCCGGCATGGACGGAGACGGGGATGACGACGAGGAGAAGGCCCGCGAGAAGCCGCGACGGCCGATTGATGAGGAGTGATCCATATCCCGGCGACTCCCTTGAGCCGTTTCCCCCCCTTTGCGAAGGGGGGGAAAGGAATCGCCAGGGGGATTGCAAAGTCCGTCCGTCTCCCCCCCGGGAGAAGATGGCCGTAGGTCGGACGAGGGTCCCCGGGTGGTGGCGTCAATGAATTGACCCCTCATCCGCCGCTTCGCGGCACCTTCTCCCGGGGGGAGAAGGGTTAACGTCGGACTTTGCAATCCTCATGAAGGGATCGCTCGTTTTCGCCGTCGTCGGTCGGAAGCCCCGCGTTCCATCCCGAACACATCAACGCAGTCCGCTGTGTGATCCTGACCCGCCGGGCTATCCGAGAACGGTGCCGTCGGGGTACGATCGTTCTTCCCCGAAACCGGCCGACCCGCCTGATTCAAAGCCCTTCCGTTCCGATGACTCACCCGCCCGACGCCTCCGATTCCCGCCCTGCCGTCTGGATGATCTCCGCCGCGCTCTGCTTCGCCACGATGGTGGCGTTCACCCACGCCCTCGGCCCGCGCTGCGACTGGCTCACGATCGCCCTGGTTCGGGTGGCCGTCATGTTCGTGACGTCGGTCACCATCGCCCGGCTTTCCGGCGTGGCATTGGTGCTCTGGGAGCCCCGGACGCTCTGGATGCGGAGCTTCGCCGGGAGCTTCAGCCTCGTCTGCTCGTTCTACGCCTCCACCCGGCTGCCGGTCGGCGACTTCATCACACTCTCGAACACGTACCCGCTCTGGATCGTGATCCTCGCATGGGTCTCCGGCAAGACGGCCCCCAACCTCGGCGACGTCATCCGCATTGCCTGCGCACTCGTGGGCGTGGTCCTGATCGGCCGACCGGGCCTCTCCGGAGATAACCTCGGCGCGGCGGTGGCGCTGCTGGGCTCGGTGTCGACGGCCGTGGCGATGATCGGCCTGCATCGGTTGCGGGGCGTCGACCCCCGCGCCGTGGTCGCTCATTTTTCGGGGGTGGCCACCGTCATCGCTGGGTCGTGGTTCCTGCTGCGGGGGCCTGGCGGGGGCTCACTCGTCGGGGTGTCTTCGAGTGCGAGCCCGGGGTACGAGCCGTTGACCTGGCTCCTTCTACTCGGGGTCGCCGCGACGGGCACCGCCGGCCAGCTTTTTTTGACGCGGGCTTATGCCGCGGGGGCTCCGGCGCGGGTCTCGGTTCTGGGGCTTTCGCAGGTGGTGTTCGGGCTCGGTTTCGACGTTCTCCTGTGGCAACGGTCGATGAACCCTTCCGCCCTGGTGGGGATGGCCCTGGTCGTCGCGCCGACGGCCTGGCTGATCACGCACCCGGCCTCGATCCCGGACCCACTGGAACTCCCGGTCCCGGCGGCGGTCGACTCCTGAGTCGCCTCAATTCCGGCACGAGGTCTGCATGGTGGATTCCCCAACGAACGCGGCGACATGGCCCTTTGGATACGGGTCGGGGCCGCGTTCCATTCAAGGAGAGTCCACCAATGAGGATGCGACACCTTTTCGGGATCGCGCTGGCGGGTGCGGTCGTTCTGGGAGCGGCTCCGCGGGCCGACGCCCAGTTCTCGATGTCTCTGGGTAACCCCTATGCGGGCCGGGGCCTGGTCGTCGGCAACAACCCGTACGGCTACGGGGCTCCCGGATACACGGGCTACTCCAGCGGCTATTCGGGCTTCGCGGGTGCTCCGGTGACGCCTTACTACGGCACCGGGTATACGGGCTACGCCCCCGTCTACGGCGTGGCCCGCCCGGTTTATCCCGGCTACGGAGTGGTCACCCCGGGCTATTACCGACCGGCTTACCCTGTGTACAGGGGCCGCGGGTGGCGCCGGAACTACCGCTGGTGAGATGATTGAGCGCGCCAGTGGGCGGCGGCGAGGCTCCGGATTTCCCGCTCGCGATGAGGGAGATTCCGGGGCCTCGATCGGCGTTCGTTTAAGGCCCGCGAATTCTTTGGTCCTAATCTGCCTTATGCGTTATCGAAAAGATAATGCGCCAGAACCACGGTGACGTTGTCCCGCGCCCCCCGCTCATTCGCCAGAGCGATCAGGACGTCGCAGGCGTCGCTGGGGGTGGGGTGTCGGGTGACCTCGGCGGCGATCTCGTCGTCGGTGAGCATTTCGTTGAGGCCGTCGGAGCAGAGCAGGAGTCGGTCGTTGTGCTGGAGGGTTTCCTGGGTCACGTCCACGACGACGGAGCCGGTCTGACCGCCGACGCAGTTGGTCAAGACGTGCCGCATCTTCTTTGCCTCGGCCGAACCGGCCTTGGCAACCCCTGCATCCACGAGCACCTGTGCCATGTTCTGATCGTGCGTCAACTGGCGGGCTTTCCCGTCGCGGATCAGGTAGGCACGCGAATCCCCCGCGTGCATCACGAACAGCTCCGGGCCGGTCGAGTAGCAGACCGTCAGGGTCGTGCCCATGCCGCTCATCTTGGGGTTCTGGCGGACCGCCTCGTGGATCGCCCGGTGGATGAGCTGAAAGGAGACGTCGGCCTTTTGCCTGAGCTCTTCCTCCTCGCGGTCGGTGATCTTGACGGTCCACTTGATCTCGTCGCCGCCCAGTTCCCAGCCGGTCTTCAGGGCGAGCAGGCTGGCGAGCTCGCCGAAATCGCGGCCACCCATCCCGTCGGCGACGGCGAAGGCGTATGCGTAATCCTCGGCGCGTTCGAGCATGTGTCGCGGCAGGCTGGTCGCGAGCAGTTCCCTTCCCCGGTAGCGCTTCACCGCGATGAAGTTATCCTCGTTCGTGGGCCGGACCTTCCCTGTGTCGGACTTTCCCGCGACAATCACCCGCACCCGCTGCCTGGGGTCTTCGGCATAGAATCGGGACGTCTCGTCCTCGGTTGCGAAGAACTCCCCGGTGTCGGATTCTCGGGTCGTCGCCTCGGCGTCGTCCTTGTATTCGAGACCGCCGCTTCCGCTGACATTCATTGACATATCCTCGTCTCGCGCGCGGACCTGTGGGCACGTCATGAAACCGGTGGCCGATCAAGGAACCCGTGATGGATCACCTCGCACTTTCCGCACCCGCGCCCAACTTTGCCATGATGCCGGGCCGCGGAGTCATGCTGAACGTCGCCCAGTCCGGCCCCGAGGACGGCCCGTTGACGGTCCTGCTCCACGGGTTCCCGGAATTCTGGTACGGCTGGAAGTCGCAGATCGGGCCGCTGGCCGACGCCGGGTTCCGCGTGCTCGCTCCCGACCAGCGGGGTTATAACCGCTCCGACAAACCGCGGGGAATCGACCCCTATAACCTCGACACCCTCGCCGACGACGTCATCGCCTTGATCGACGCCTCCGGCCGGGAAAAGGCCTTCGTCGTCGGCCACGACTTGGGCGGGATCGTCGCCTGGTGGACCGCCATCCGTCACCCTTCGCGGGTCGAACGGCTGGCGATCCTGAACGCCCCCCACCCTGACTTTCTCACGCAACGCAAGTTATTTAAGTCACCTTCGCAGCTCCTGAAAAGCTGGTACGTCCTGATGTTTCAGCTCTCCATGATTCCCGAAGCCGGCTTCCGCCGCAAGGACGGAATTCCGCTCGCCGAGTCGCTCCGAAAGTCGAGCCGGCCGGGCACCTTTTCCGATGCCGAACTACTTGAATACCGCAAGGCCTGGGCAAATCCCGGAGCCCTGACGGCCATGATCAACTATTACCGTGCCGCGCTCCGTTCAAAGATTTCAAAACCTGTCGATTCGAGAGTCCACGTTCCGACTCTGATCATCTGGGGCGCGAACGACGCCTTCATCAACCGCGAGTTCGCCGACGAAGCCCTGTCACGCTGCGACAACGGCCGCCTGGAGCCCATCGAAGGCGCGACCCACTGGGTCCATCACGAGGAGCCTGAAAGGGTCAATGCGCTGCTCCTGGACTTCCTCCGGCCGGCGACTTAAGAGGGGATGACGGATGACGGATGGCGGATGGCGGATCCGAAAATCAATGATCCGCCGCCGTTGATTCGTCATGCTCCGCCCTCCGTCATCGGTCATCGGTCATCCGTCATCGGTCATCGAACATCGGTCATCGGTCATTGGTCATCCGTCATCGGCCATGTCAACGCCGGAACAACCGCCGGGCGGGCCTGCGGACCTTCACATTCCGCGCGGGGACCACGCCCGAGCGCTGGGACGCTTGCGCGGGCTGGGCGTAGACCGTCGGCAGGCCGTTCCCCGGCGTGAACGAGCCGTAGGGGGGTTGAGTGTAAGGCGCGGCCAACTGAGGGGCCAGCGTCGTCCCCTGAGCATAGAATGCGTTGGTCGGATTGGTATACATCTGCGTATACCCGGGGCCGTTGTAGTACGACATGGACGGCGTGTAGCCGCCGTAAATGAACGAGTCGCGGCCGTAAGAGAACTGGGCCCGGGCCGGAGTCGCGGGCCAGACGGCGAGCAACGCGGCGGCGATCGCCAATCCGAGTGTGTGACGCATGGGAGTGGTCTCGGCTGTTGTTTCACAAATGTCGTGGACCCGTTGTCCTGATGACCATCATAGGGCGGCCGGCCCGGCTTGACGTCGAAATTCCGGAGAAATCGGCGCGGAACCTCGTGGCCGGAGCGTGCGAGCCCGGGCAGGTGAAAAGTGGGGGTTGACCGGGCTCCGCGCTCATCCCGAATTCAATTCGTCGCGCCCTTTATTCGCGTTGCGAGGTCTTGGTATCGCCATTATCAACGTGGAAACCGACTCGGGATGAAGTGACGCCGTCGCGAAGCCGTCAGACGATCGCCCTCTCCCCGGCTTCGCGGGGAGAGGGAGGGGTGAGGGGCTTGCGTTTCAATTGACACTCGGGATGAGCCGGCGGACGTTCCCGGACCCCGGACCCCGCACCCCGCACCCCGCACCCCTCAACCTCGCCCTGGAGTACCGGCGCGAGGGCGATCGTCTTAGGATTCGTCCGAGTGCGTTCCGCGACCGAAGTCAATCTCCGTAGGGCTTTTGGAATCGATCGAAATCGACCTTTCCGCGCGATATCCCGCACGGCGTCAACGAACGTACATCCCTCCCCGATACGCCCGAGGCCCATATCCATACACGCGAGGAGCCGGGTATCCATAACGCGGAGCGTACCCATAGCCGTAGCCATAGCCGTAAGGGTAAACCTGGGGGCGGCCCACCGCGACGTACGGGTTGTAAAACCCGGACTGGAAGTAAGTGACATTCGGCGCGACGATCGCCGGGGCGACCACCGCCGGGGCGTAGCCGTAGCCGGGGTAGCCCCCGTATACGCCATACCCGCCGCCATAGGGGTAGCCGAACCCCGGCCTACCGACCCCGATCCCGAACCCCACCTGGGCCTTCGCCGGACTCGCCGTGACGAGCCCCGCCGCGACGGCCGACAACACGATTCCAAAAAGGCGAT
>JAYUFP010000927.1:0-9326 GCA_043738665.1 Isosphaeraceae bacterium | reverse complement strand
AAGCCGAGGGTTTGCACTCCGTGGTGTGCGTCCCAGCGGTAAGAACGGCGATCCTCTGCCGTTA
Source organism: Isosphaeraceae bacterium (assembly GCA_043738665.1). GTDB lineage: Bacteria > Planctomycetota > Planctomycetia > Isosphaerales > Isosphaeraceae > JAYUFP01. The sequence continues at coordinate 9,262 of JAYUFP010000927.1, read as the reverse complement.
TGCACATAATTCACGATCCATCGACAATCGCGGATGAAAACGAACGTTCCTCGTTCGACCGTCGAATCGATCTGAGGCCGTAATCTCACTCATCCGAGATTGGGAACAAAAAAGAAGTTAACGCTACCTACAATAGGTTTCAAGGATGAAATTGAGAAATCTTGCCGTGGCAAGAAATAATTATCGGCCAGAAAAGACCGAAACGCGACTTTTAGCGTGTTGTCAAACTTAAATCGCCATAAAAATGTTGTCCAACGGGCGAACGTGTTAAAAAAAGAGAGGCGGGTCGGGTCAGAATGAACGCGTCTGTTCTAAAAAAGGAACGTGATTCCGTCTTCACCAAAACTCCTTGCGTCCCGCGTGCCGCCTCGTCGCAACGACTGGGACACTTCCAAGATGCCGACCCGCTTGGACCCGGGTCAGAGGTTCGCAATAGAATGTGAGACGACGATCGATTGATAATTCTTGGATATCATAAGTTTTAATACATTATCCGTCGAAGTGAATATCAATTGTTCACTGCCTTCTTATGAGTCGAGGGCCTGTCTCTTCCCTGGATCCTAATAGCGCCAAGAAGTTGTCACAAGATTTCTTGTCTCACGTCCACGCAAATTCAAGAATTGGTTTCAGGGTGATCAGATCGCGGAATTGGGAAATCATCGACCGGTTCCCGATCGCACCATTTTCGAGATCGATGCGCGCGGCCGCCCTCGGCAAGTGGTTTCCGAGCGACAGGGCGGAATGCTGTCAGGAAAATAGAAAAAGCCCTCCTTGGTGGCCGCGCACGGCCACGAAGAAGGGCTTGGTAGGGGAATCGGCATTTGCCGAACTCAGCGCTTGGAGAACTGGAAGCTCTTACGGGCCTTCTTGTGGCCGTATTTCTTTCGTTCGACCATTCGGGCGTCTCGGGTCAGATAGCCGCCGTCTCGGAGGGCCGCTTCGAGGTCAGGGCGGAACTCCTTGAGCGCCCGCGCCAGTCCCAGAAGCACGGCGCCCGATTGGCTGTGCTTGCCGCTGCCGTTGACGTTAACGAAGACATCGACCCGGCCGGCCATCTCGGTGGCCATGAGCGGGGCGCGGACGTCGTTGCGCTGAATTTCGAGAGGAAAGTACGCGTCGCATTCCAGGCGGTTGACCAGGAACTTGCCCGTGCCTTCCTTGATTCGAACGCGGGCCACCGCAGTTTTCCGCCGACCGGTGCCCCAGATGTACGTTTGACCCGCCGTGACCATGTTCGGTAAAGTCCTCGGGGAAAATCCGACGTTTGGGAAACTCGCCCGGCAGAGTCAACGCGTCCGGGCGGAGATTTTAAGTTCAAAGTTCACGCGATGATTGATTCGTTCCGGATCGAACCCGGAAGTTTCGCCTCACTCGGCGGGAGCGGCGGAGGATTCGACCGGCGGTAAGTCGACAGGCGGCACGACGGCCGCCTTGGCGTACTGGGACACCTTGGGAGTCGGCGGGACGCGCCAGACGGCTCCGGCAGGGGCGGGGCGGCCCGAAAGCGGCTCCAGCGGCGTCGGCGCCTGGGCTTGGTGCGGGTGGGTGGTCCCGGCGTAAAGCTTCAGCTTCATCATCATATGACGGCCGATCTTGTTCTTCGGCATCATTCGCTGGATGGCGAGCTTCAAGATCCGGTCGGGGTGGCGCTGAAAGAGTTTCCAGGCCGCCTCTTCCTTCTGACCGCCGGGGTGGCCGGTGTACCACTGGTAAACCTTCTGCTGCCACTTGTTGCCCGTGAACACGACCTTGTCGACGTTCGTAACGATCACGTAGTCGCCCGTATCAAGGTACGGCGTGTACGTCGGCCGGTGTTTCCCCATCAAGATCGGCGCGATCTGGGCGGCAAGGCGTCCCACGACCATGTCGGTTGCGTCGATCACATACCAAGTCGGGGTGAGCTCCCCGGCTTTCGCCTGATAACACTTCATGAACGTGGGCCACCTAACGCACGGATCCAATTGCCTCATCGCCTTACGGTGCAAGGCGAAACGAATATCTTACAACGCGCGCGACCGTCGTCAAGTCCGGTTTGACACGGTCGAAGCGCCAGGAATCACATCAATCACGATAAAGCTCTATTCTGTTAAGACTTAAGTTCCTAGCCCCGGTCATCGGCCTCAGAACGAAGGGATCACTTCGCCACCATTCCGGGTGATCAACGCCCGGAAGATCTGGCCGGGGAGATCCTTCTTGAAAAACCGAACGGACCCGTCCGCCATGCTCGCGTTGAAGCCCCCGGGGTGCTTGCTCCCCATCCCCAGCAACGGCTCCGAGGACTTCAGGCTCAGGTCGGCGGGCTGCGACCAGTTCACCGGGACCGTTGCCTCGCCGACCATTAGGGTGTTGGAGGTTCCATCAGTGACGTCGGCGATCCGAGATCCACTCGCATTCCCGGTGAAGAGCGATGTCGGGTCGACGACCACCACGTATTTCGTCAGTCCCGGCGCAGGCGGATCGCTCGGGCATTGGAAAACGTTCGGCATCTTCGCCTGAAGCGGGAGGTTGTGCGGGCTGTCCCAGGGCTCGTCCAGCTTAAACTCGCGGTAGAGCGTCTCTCCCTCCAGGTAGGGGAGCATCAAGACTCTCCAGCTCAAAAGCGGTTTCCCGTTCGGATCGACGATCGCGGCGGGCGGGAAGCAACTGTATGTCGCTTCATAGTTGTGCATCGCCAGCGCGATCTGCTTGAGGTTGTTCGTGCATTGGGCACGCCTGGCCGCTTCCCGCGCGGCTTGGACCGCGGGCAGAAGGAGGGCGATGGGGACCGCCGTGCAGCCGAGTCCTCCCAGAATGATTCCCGCGATGGCGAGGCCATTCCCCTTTTTTCGGCCAGGGAACTGGGAGATCTCGACGAGCCCGAGGATTCCAAAAATGACCGCGGGCAAACCTGCGAGCACGCAGAGGAATGGTGAGAGGATGCCCAGAACCAGGCTGGTGATCGCCTTGCCGCTCGTGACCGGAGGGCCCATCGGCTCCAGCGGAGCAAAATCGTCGATGCCGCCCGGCTTGACCTGCGGGACGATCAGCTCGCTCTTGCAGGCCGGGCAACGCGCGCGCCTTCCCGCGTTCTCCTCCGGGGTCTGGAACTGCTTTCCGCACTGGCATTGGACGAGGATGGCCACGGTCGGGACTCCTACCGGGGGAGAAACGAATCAAGACTTGCCGCTACAGTAATCCGCGTTCCGGGTCAGTTCAATAAGCCTGGATAAATCCGTCGACTCGACCGATCAAAACGGCGGGGTGACGACTTCTCCGCCGCTTCTCGTGGTCATATCGGCGAGCGTCGCCGGAGTGATCGCGTCGGGCAAGGTGCGGACCGATCCGTCGGCGAAGATCACGTTAAAGACGTTCCGGTGTCTGCCCCCGATCCCCCAGAGTGGTGCGGAATTCGTTTGGGTCAATTCGTCGGGCGCCGTCCACATGACGCCGTTCGCGGCCTCCAAGACCATGATCGTCAAGGACGTCCCGTCGGTAATCTCCTCGGCCTTGAATCCCTTCCGCGCTCCGGTGAACATGGTCTTGGGACCGACCAGCACTTGATAGTTCGTCCGTCCCAGAGGAGACGTCGGCTCGTCGGGACATGCGAAGACCGCAGGCATCCTGGGGATCAAGAGCGCGTTGTGGGGGCTGTCCCAGGGCTCGTCGAGGTGGAACTCTTCGTAGAGCTGTCGAGAGTCTCTACCAAGGTACGGAAGCATGGCGACTCTCCAGCTCAGAAGCGGCTTGCCCGTGCGATCCGTGATCGCGGCGGCGGGATATCGATTACGTTCGGAAACGAACTTATGAATCGCCAGCGCGATCTCTCCGAGATTCTTTGCACACCCGGCCTGGTTTTGTTCTCCCAGCACCCGCCGGACCATGGGTTTCACGACCAGCAACGTGACGGTCGTGCTTCCAAGCATCCCGCACGACATCCCGACCAGAGCCAACCATTTCCCCGTCAGTCGCCCTCGACTGCGATTGATATCGCTGATCGCCAGGAATCCGTAAATGATCGCCGGAATGCCTGCGAGAAAAACGAATGGAAACGACGCAAGGCCGAGCACGGCGCTGAAGATCGCGCGGGTACTCATTTCGGCGGCGTATTCGTCGACCGGATTGGATGCGACCGACGAAGCCGGTTGATCGACGACAGCCCTGGGAATCACCAGCGAGCGGGAGCAATCGGGACACTTCACCCGCCGTCCCGCGAATTCGTCCCCCGCCTCAAACTTCTGCCCGCAGGCACACCAGACAGCAATGGACACGCGGTGACTCTCCCGATGGGTCGAACCGTTTCCCTTGACATTTGTCATGGGATTTCGATCTTAATCCCTTGGGACGAGGTCCGCAAGAGAAGGGATGATCGCAGGATGACCGATGTCCGATGGTCAATGACCAAGAAACCAGGCCGCGATCTTCCCCAGATCCCCTATTGTCCCATCGGCCATTGGTCATTGCCCATCGGCCATTGGTCATTGACCATCGCCCATCGGCCATTGAACATCGGTCATCGACCATTTGTCATTGGTCATCTCGGTTCCTTGAAACCGAAACGGACCTGTGATCGGAGCTTTCATTCGCAGGTCGGTCGTGCGGACAAATCGGTGGGCCTCGCGAAGCGCTCGACCCACCCGACGAGGCGATTCCGTTTGGGTCGCTTTACCCCCCGAGTTTTCCTCGCAGGTACTCGACGGCGCGTTCGAGCGACGCCGGGATTTTCTCGGGGTTCTTTCCCCCCGCCTGGGCGAGGTCGGGCCGACCTCCCCCGTCCCCTCCGACCACCGGGGCGACTTCCTTCAACCAGTTCCCGGCGTGAAGGCCGAGCGCGATGAGGTCGGGCGTCAGCCCGGCCGCGAGGTTTACCTTGCCGTCGGTCGAACTGGCCAGCAGAATCGCGAGCTTTGAGGACGTTTTACGACGAAGGACGTCGATCAACCGGCGAAGATCGTCGGGGCTCACGCTCTCCAACGCCTGGGCCACGATCATGATGTCGCCGACCGTCGTGGCGGTCAAAAGGAGATCATCCGGCGAAGTCTTGACGGCCGTGTCGGGCTTCTTCTGCGTAACCTGTTTCTTGAGGGCCTTGACTTCTTCGAGCAGCGCGACGACTCGCTCCGCGGCGAGCGCGGGGGGTACTTTGAGAACGGCGGCCACGGTGCCGAGAATTTCTTCTTCCTGACGGATCAGATCAAGAGCCGCCTTCCCGGTCAGGGCCGTGATCCGTCGCGTTCCGGCCGAGACCGATTCCTCGCCGATGATCTTGAATAGGCCGACCTGGCTCGTGTTATCCAGGTGGATTCCACCGCAGAGTTCGCGGGAGAACTCTCCCATCCGGACGACGCGGACGTTCTCCGGGTACTTTTCACCGAACAACGCCATCGCGCCGAGTTCTCTGGCCTTCTCGATCGGCATCACTGTCCAGGAGACGGCGGCCGATTCAAGCACCCGTTGATTCACCGTCTCCTCGATCAAACGGAGCCGTTCGCGACCGACCGCTTCGGGGTTGGCGAAGTCGAATCGGAGCCGGTCGGGCTCGACCTTGCTGCCGGCCTGCTGGGCGTGCTTTCCCAGGTGGGTGTGCAAGGCGTGATGAAGGACGTGGGTCGCCGAGTGGGCACGGCGGATCGCATCACGGCGGAACGGGTCGACCTCGGCCTTCGCAATCGCATTGAGGTTGACCGTCCCTTCGGTGACCCGCCCGATATGGAGCATGAAGTCGTTGTCACGCTTGGTGTCGTCCACTTTGAACGTGAAGCCTTCGCCTTTGATGAGCCCGGTGTCGCCGACCTGACCGCCGGATTCCCCGTAGAACGGTGTTCTGTCGAGGACCAGCACGATCAGCGGTCCTTCGGGGGAAGCGGTGGCGTGCTCGGCGAGGTGATTCTGTTCGAGAATCCCGATGACCTTCGCTTCGGCGGTGGTCGCCTGGTAACCGAGAAACTCGCTGCCGAGGTGGTAGGCCTCTTTCAGCGTGTCGAGCGGCCCGGTGGAAAAAACAGCCGCGGCCTCGGTCGTCCCCCGCGAGACCCTGCTGTGCTCAGTCATCGCCTTCTCGAACCCTTGCCCGTCGACCCGGAGATTCTGGTCGGCCGCGAGGCTCTCCGTGACCTCGAACGGGATGCCGTAAGTCGCATGAAGGACGAACATGTCCTTGCCCACGACCACTTCGGAGCCCGCCGCCTTGGTCTTCCGAAAGACGTCGTTCAGAAGTTTCAGGCCGTTTTCGAGGTTTTTGAGGAACTGTTCCTCCTCCTCTTTCATTACGTTCATCACCCGCACGGCACTATCGACGATCTCAGGATAGGGCTTGGACATTGTCTGAACGACTGCCTCGACAATTTGATAAAGCCCTGGCTCTCGGACTCCCATTTGATAGGAATCCAGGACCGCTCGCCGCAGAAGTCGACGCGCGACGTATCCTTGCTTTTCATTCGAGGGCTTGACGTTTTCGTGAATCATAAACGTTAAGGCGCGGACGTGATCCGCAATCCGGCGAACGCGAATTCCATCCGGCTGGTCAGGCTGATACTTGACCGCCACGGCGTCCGCGGCGGCGGCAACGATCGGCTTGAAGATGTCGATCTCGAAGTTCGACGGGGCCTTCTGCATCGCCGCGGCCATGCGTTCCAGACCCATTCCCGTGTCGATATTCTTTTTCGGTAACGGTTCGAGCTGACCCGGCCCCGTGCGGTTGTACTGCGTGAAGACGAGGTTCCAGATCTCGACCTCGGCCACGCCGTCGCCGTGGTAGAAGATCTCCGAACAGGGGCCGCAGACGCCGTTGGGTCCGTGGGTGGGTGCCCCCGCGGGCCAGAAGTTGTCATCCTCCCCCATCCGGGTGATCCTGTCGGACGGGACGCCGACTTCCTTGTTCCAGATGTCGAACGCCTCATCGTCGTCGAGGTAGACCGTGAACGTGAGCCGATCGGCCGGGACTTTGAGGGTCTTCGTGAGGAACTCCCAGGCCCAGTGGATCGCCTCGCGCTTGAAGTAATCTCCGAAGCTGAAGTTGCCCAGCATCTCGAAGAACGTCATGTGTCGCGGAGTTTTGCCGACGTTTTCAATGTCGCCGGTGCGGATGCACTTCTGGCAGGTCGCGGCCTTCTTCAAGCTCGTGTCGCCCTGGCCCATGAATTCCCGTTTGAACTGGTTCATCCCGGCGGGGGTGAACAGCACGGTGGGGTCGTTGGGGACGAGCACGTCGCTCGGCTTGCGGACGCACCCCTTGGAGGCGAAGAAGTCGAGGAAGGCGTCGCGGAGTTCGTCGGTGGTCATTTGCGGGCCGGGGTCCGGAAAGAGAATGCCTTCGGGTCAATCGACAAAGGCGGCCGATGGCTTCGTTTGGTAAAACGGCTCTGACTCATCCAGGAAGGGCGACTGCCGTTACAGCTTGACATTGGCTTCGTTTCGTAAAAAAAGTCTCCGCGGGAGGCGAAACGAGGACGGCGTTCGTCACTCGCAAGGGATCATCAACGGGGAGCCTTCGTGCCCCTCCTCTCCTACTATCGAGACCACCTGGTCACGCGTTCCAGGGATCGTGAAGCCCGCGCCCGGGATTTCGCGGGGCGATTCTCCAGCGGCTCGACCGATTCATAGGGTTCGCCTCCGTTCACTTCACCGTGATGACCCCTTGGTCGGTCTCGAACCGGACCGGCCCTTTCAAGGCTTCCACCACCTTGCGAAACTCGACGGGATTGCGGACGCGCGTCCCTTCACCGACCCTGGAGATGATCTGACCTTCCTTGAGGCCCGCTTTCTCCGCCTCGGAGCCGGAAGCGACCTCGCTCACCGCCACGCCCTCACGGGCCATCGCCCGGAGCTGGTCAACGCCGGAGCCGATATGGGTGCTCGTGTAGTCGACGCGGAGGCCTCGCCAGGGGGCGGGGCGGTTGGTCGCGATCACCTCGCCGACGAGCTTCCGCTTCGCGAGCTGAACCGTGCGTTCGATGGCGGTTCCGTCGCGCATGATCTTGAGGGTCGCCGACTCTCCGGCAGGGATCGAGTTGATCGCGACAACGAGGCTTTCGTCATCGACCACCAGGATATCCCCCACGGCGAGAATCGCGTCGTTCACGCGGAGGCCTCCCTGCGCGGCGGGAGTTCCGGGCTCGGCCGAGGTGATGCGGTTGGAGTGGTACTGGGTGTCCAGATTCACGCCGAGGAACCCGTGTTCGTATTCCTTCCCATCGCGGAGGGTCTCGACGACCTTGCGGCCGACGACGTCCATCGGGATCGCGTAGCCGGCCTGGGCGTCGAAGCCCGCGACGTTCGCGGCTCCCGTCGTCAAGCCGACGAGCTCGCCCTTCATATTGATGACGGCACCCCCGCTCATTCCCAGATTCAGCTTGGCGTCGAGTTGAAGGAGCGTCGGGAAATTCCGGAGCTGGAGATCCCGTCTCATCGTGTCTTCGGGAGTCGGCTCGATCTTCCTCGCGACATTGGAAAGGATTCCCCAACTCGCCGAGGCCCGCCCGTCCTTCGCGGCATTGAACGGGTTGCCCAGCGCGACCAGAAATGATCCTCTGCGGAGCTTGGCGGAATCACCCAGGGTGATCGGCTTGAGTTTCGGGCCGGGCTCGCCGACGTCCAGGCGGGGCGCGATCACGGCGAGGTCGGTCCGGGGGTCGGCGGCGATGATCTCGGCATCGAAGGATGGCTGTCCCACCGCTCGGACGCGAAGAACCCTGGCCCCGCGGACGACGTGGTACGCAGTGAGGATCTCCCCGTTGTTCCCGACCACGACGCCCGAGCCGTAATCGAACGACATCGGTTCGGCGTCGAAGACGTCGATCCCGTTGAACCGGGCGAAACGGCGGTCGAGGTTGGGGTCGCGGACCGGGCTCTTGCCGCGTATCGCCTGGGTGACCTCGTTTTCCGATTTGTCCCGCGAGATCGCGACCACCGAGGCCTCCGCATTCGCGATCGCGTCCGCCACCGCGGTCTCCACCGCGCTGACGACGTCGAACGCCGAAGGAGCGGGTGCGGGCGGGTCCGCCATTGCGAACACGGCGAGGGCGATCGGCAGCAGTGTCGGCATCGCGCATACCTCGACAGGACCGGGAGCCGGGTCATGGCCGCAGTGCCCCGTGGGCCGGACGCGCGGCGGATTTCAAGACCCGTTCTACCATCTTTTCGAGTTCGAAGCCGCGAGGCAACCCAAGTTTACAGGAGGATTGCAAAGTCCGTCCTTCCCCCCTGGGAGAAGGTGGCCGTAGGCCGGATGAGGGTTCCCGAGTCGTGGCGTCAATCAAAAGACCCCTCATCCGCCGCTTGGCGGCAC
>JAYUFP010000926.1:0-3076 GCA_043738665.1 Isosphaeraceae bacterium | reverse complement strand
TGCCGCCGCGATCGGAAAGTCGTTCGACGCGAATCTCCGCTCTTTGGAAGCCTCTCGATCCCGGTGGAGCTGTGTCAGGCGTACAGCGGCGGCAAGCCGCTCGCACTCCATAGGCGTACTACCGTTTTGGACCTGTCTTCCGTTTCAACCGTCGGGCGAAACGGTCGACATCGATGACTCTCCGCTTATGCAAACCCTTCGCGACCGTCTCCACCCCGTCATGGGCGTCGATCTGAAACGTCACGACCGGTCCGACGACGTGGATCACTCGCGCTCGACAAGTCACGGTGAAACCTTCAGGGGTCGGGGCGAGGTGCTCCACCTCGATGAAAGTGCCGACACTCCGTTCGTTCTCCTCCAGGCACGGGGCGATTGCGTGCCTCGCGGCGTATTCGAGGTGGGCGACGAGCCACGGCGTGGCGAAGACCGAGGGCATCCGGTCGTCGGCGAACACGATCCGGTTCGCGGGGCCGACCACGACCTTCTCTTCGGCCGACATTCCCAGCCTTGGGGGTGTTTTCATCGTTTGATTCTTCTCCGAAACAACTCGATGTGTCCTCGGCCTGAATCCCCGTTAGCGCCCGCTTGACGTTCACCGACAGCTTATCAACAATTATTATCGGTAGACCGGACGCCAAGCCGGTTACGATCGGGCCTCAACGCTGGGGACCGCGGGTTTCCTTTGCGACTCCAATCGTTTATATTGTGAGCGTTGTCGGCCGATTCGGTTCGCGACTTCATCCAACCTCTGGACCCGATCCCATGGCAGCAGCGTCGCTTGCGGGTAAACCTCGGAAGGTGATCCCCAAGATTCTCGCCGTGATTCACGCCGACGGCTGCACGGGGTGCGAGGCTTGTGTGGAAGTTTGTCCGGTCGATTGCATTTATAAGGTTCCCGGCGAAGATCACGCCAGCCTTCAGACCTGGTGCGACGTCGACCTCGACCGTTGCATCGGTTGCAAGCATTGTGCCCAGGTTTGCCCCTGGGACGCCATTGACATGGTCGAGACGATCGACGCGGCCCAGCACGTCGCCCTCAAAGGGGGGCCGCCGGAGTACGTCGACCGCCACTTCGACGTCCTCGTCGATGCCGCGCATAAGAACGCCGAAGGGCTCCTCGCGAAGAAGAAGTGACACGGCGTTGAGCTCGAATCGACTTCGCCCATGATCTCATCCCGCGCGACTCCGTTCGCGGGACATGGTGGATGTTTCGCGCGGAGCGGCCTCGCCCGCCCGCCCGCGCCCTCGTTCCGGGAGCTTCGTCGCATGGCCGATTACTTCTTCTTCCGTCGCAAACTCGCCGCGGTTTTTGCCATCGCAGTACCGACATTAGGGCTCGTTACGGGTTGCGGACTCGGCACCGGGACGACCGTGACGTTGAAGGACGCGGAGCCGACCGCCCAGAAGACCGCCGAGCCCCCATCCGCCGACAAGGATAAGGCTCCAAAGGGTCAGTTGACCACGCCGGTGACCAAAGTGGACGACAAGTCGGTCGTCGACGTGGTCAAAGGTGACGTCAAGGGCGGCGAAGCCGCTTCCGGGGGAACCCCCGAAGACTACCTCTGGCAGATTCCCAACCCGGCCCTGATCAAGGACGAGCCGCTCGTCGTCTCGGCCCCCAAGGGCCTCCCGCCAATCCTCACCTACGTCCCCCCCTCGAACCCGCTCACCAAAGGGAAGGTCGAGCTCGGCAAACAGCTTTATTTCGAACCCCGAGTGTCTCTCAACGGCACGGTGAGTTGTGCGACCTGCCACAACCCAGCCAAAGGGTGGACCGACCAGCTCAAGACCTCGACCGGCATCGACGGCCAGGTCGGCGGCCGTAACGCCCCGACGGTCCTGAACACGGTTTACGGCAAGACCATGTTCTGGGACGGTCGCGCACCCTCGCTTGAGGGACAGTCGCAAGGCCCGCCCCAAAACCCGATCGAGATGGGTAAGCAGTCGTACAAGCAGATCATTGAACGCCTTCGAGAAATTTCCGCCTACAAGGAACAGTTCGCGAAAGTGTTCGGCACCGACGTGACCCTCGACGGCTTCGCCAAGGCGATCGCCTCGTTCGAGCGGGTGACGGCTCTGTCCGGTAACTCGACCTTCGACAAGTACACGTCGGGAGACCTTGAAGCCCTCAACGAGAGCCAGAAGCGCGGAATGGTCCTTTTCGGCCTCCGGCTCCACCTCGACGACGAGTTCAAGCCGACCGCGGCCCTGAAGAAGGCGGATTGCACCTCGTGCCACATCGGCCAGAACTTCACCGACGAACAGTTCCACAACCTGGGGATCGGCTGGAAGGACGGGCAGAAGTCGTTCGCCGACATCGGCCGCTATGCGATCGACGCCGTCGGGTCGAAGAATGTCGCGGACATGGGCGGCTTTAAGACTCCCACGATCCGCGACATCGAGAGCACCGGCCCTTACATGCACGACGGCAGCCTCAAGACGCTCGAAGAGGTCGTCGAGCACTACAATAAGGGGGGCAACCCGAACCCGTTCCTCGACAAGGCTATCAAGAAGCTTAACCTCACGGACGCCGAGAAAGCGGACGTCGTGGCCTTCATGAAAGCCCTGGCCGGGGAAAAGGTCGCCTTCACGCTACCGACCCTCCCCGCCGGTCCCGACGGAAAGACCCCGGACCCCGCCGACGCCCTCGCCGCGCCCAGCCCAAAGGCGGCGTTCAACGAGGCGGTTCACCCGATGTTCGGGCGTTGAGGTCACCGGGCTCGACACGGTGATCCGAATGACTCACCTGCTGAATTGAGCCCGTGCGTGGTTGCTCGATCGCTGATTCAGGAACCGACGGGATCAATCGTGAGGGACCAGGCCCGATTTCGTCGGTCGACTGTGCCGGGTCCGCCAACGGATTCCGGCGGATGAACACGGCGGACGCGGATCGACCGCGCCGGGCGAAGTTCTCCCGAACTTCGATTCCTTGGAGGAAAGGAACTCGCTCCCGCTTTCAAACGCTCCAGGCGCACTTTCCACCTCGACCCCCTTGAGAAGGCCCGAAAATCCATCAAATACCCCTGATATCGACGCTCAGAAGTCGTTTTCAAGCGCCCTCGCGGGCTCCTTGGTC
>JAYUFP010000925.1:0-3082 GCA_043738665.1 Isosphaeraceae bacterium | reverse complement strand
GGACCGGGACGCATTGAAACGCTCTCCCCACTGGCGCGACGAGGTGATCGCGCCTCGCGAGCGTGATTTCGTCGTCATCGACCGCGTTCTCGCGGCGGCGGCGAAGAAGCAGATCGCGGAGCATCCCCGCACGTACGCATGGAACCTGATGTTCCATGTTTATGCGATGTGGGGGCGCCCCGCCGCGTGGGACGTCCTCGATCCGGGTGCGGCCCGCTTCGTTTGGCTCGGCGGATACGCCGGATTTCTTGGGCTGGCGGCGCTGGGAGTGTGGAGCGCTTTGAAGGAAAAGCCGAGGAACGCCCCGGCCCTGAGCCGGCTCGGTTTCGCGGCCTGGTCGACGCTGGTGATCCTGCCGATCGTGACCGAGCCGAGGTATCAGGCGAGCGCCGGGGTGTTCTTGACGGCGTTCGCCGGTGCGGGGCCGGCGAGGCTTTGGGAAGCGTTCCAATCAAGCCCGACAGTCATCAACGAGGTCAATCGACGACGCGCTCTCGACCCGCGGTCAGGCGGAAGGTAGGCCCCGATTCGCAGAACTTCAAGAACTCTCGAAGACCCGGGAGGTACATTTGATGAATAAAGGCAACATTCGTTGACTTAGGGCCGTCTGACATACAGCCTATTATAACGTTAACGCTCGACGATTCGTATTCGAAAGGACTCGAGGCTCGATAAGAGGGCCGGGAGAGTCGCCCGCTTCACCGGGTGGCGACACGGCGAGGCGTGTGGGACGGGTAGGCGTTGATCGTGAGCCCTGTTTGACGGGACACGGCCCAGACTTGGCACTCCGAGGGCTTTCGCCGATGAATCAGTTTTTGGAGGCCTGCGGGGCGATGGGGCCGTTGCTCCTCAACGTCGAGGCGGCCGGTGTTGCCGGCGAATCCCGCGCGTATGACCTCCCGTTCGTCCTGATCGGAAAAGACCCTCGATGCGATTTGCGGCTCGATCATCCCGAGGTCAGTTCTCGTCACGCGTATGTCCAGCTCGTGAACGGCCGCCTGCTTTGCGCCGACCTCGGCAGCCGGAGCGGCGTGCATCAAGGGGGCAAGCGGCGCCGGCTCGGCTGGCTTGACCGCGAGCGTGCCGTGCGGATCGGGCCGTACCGGATCCGCCTCCTTTCGGGAGACAACCACGTCCCCCTCGACGCCAACGACCCCGAGGACGTGCTCGGAGCGGCGCAGGCGAGGGGCGCCGGTAAGCTCCTCTTCGAGCTTTCGCACCGCTCCGTGCGGCTCTCCCGCCGCGAGATCGCCGGCGGCCTGGCTCTGGTCGGGAGCGCGGCGGATTGCGAGGTCCGGCTGATCGACCCGAGCGTCACGAGCTATCATTGCGCCCTGGTCCCCACGCCCGAAGGCGTCTGGGTCGTCGACCTTCTGGGTCAAGGCGGCATTCGCGTCAACGGCCACGAGGTCAGCTACTCCCGCCTGAGTGAAGGCGACTCGGTGCAACTCGGCCATTCGATGATCCGCCTGATCGCCCCCGCGGCCGAGGGGAGCGTGGTCATGGACGGACCGGAGCCCGTCCGCTTGACCGTCGTGCCCGAGCCTCCCCCGATCCGTATCTCGACCCCGCCGCCCGCGGCATCCGACACGGCGGCGGCGTGGTCGCCGTCCGGCGTCAATCGGCTGGTCGAGGACAAATCCGACGACGGAGAGAGTTACAACAGCCCCATGCACTGGTTGGAGGAATCGCCCGCGCACGAAGACGGGTTCGTCTTCGGGAAACCGTCGTCCCATCGACGCAACGGCGTCGCGGAGGGGGTTCTGACCTCACACGCGGCGAGCACGAGCACGAGCATGAGCAGGGGCGGGGAGCTGGCCCTGCCGATGTCTCAGGCCGTGGAACTGGTGGAACGCGTGCTGGCGCCGATGCTCGGGCAGGTCGGCGTGATGCGGCAGCAGATGGTCGATGAGCTGCAACGATCCCGCGCCACGATGTTCGAGATGTTCTCGGCGCTCCAGCAGGAACAAACCTCCTCGCTCGATCACGAACTCGACCGGATCCGCCGGATCAGCCAGGACCTCAACCTGTTCCGAGCGGACCTTGAGCGGCAGTCGCAGGCGCTTTCGGAACTGCACGCCAGGCTCGCCGCGGCGGAATCGCTCCCGCTGCCCGGGCTGGCTGTGGCCCAGAACGCGTCAGTCACCCTATCGGCCCCGGCCCCGCCGCCGCGTCTTGCCGCCGCGGTTCAGGTCGCGATCGCGCTCCCGAACCGTTCCGCCGGGGTCCTCCCCCGATGGAACCTGGAAGACGAACCGTCGGCCCCGGAATTTTCCGGAACGTCCTCAGTCCGTGTCGGCCCGGCCACGAATGGCAACGGGAAGAACATGCTTCCCGCGGGTTCTTCGGTGATCTCGGCGGCGCCGTCACGTCTGGAACGAAAGGGGCCCTTGGTCATTCCCTCGTTACCCGTGCCGCAGGTCGCGAGCCGGACCGCCGACGGCGTCGGGTCGATCATCCTCGAATCAGGGCCGACCCTCCGGACGTACGACGAGAACGTCCACAACCAGCTCTGCGAGCGGATCGTCCAGATCCGCGAAGAACACCGCGGCCGGTGGTCGCGGCTGCTGTCGATGATCCCGGGTTCCGGGTCGGCCCGAAGTGCGCCTTGACCGGCACCGAACGGTAATGATCTCGGTCAAGTCATGCGAGAAACGGTCGCCCTCGCCCTCCCCCGCGCCCTCGCCCTCGCCCCGGCTTGGCGGGGCGAGTCCGCTACCGCCCGGATTCCCGCGACAAATTTCCGTTGAGGACGGCGACCCGGTTGTGTCCTAACTCCGCGGCACGGCCGGGAAGGCGATCCATTCGGAGATCGACCGGACGTGATCGGCCGGCCCGGCGGCCATCGCCGGGGTCCGATTCCGATAATGCCCCTTGCCGACCGGCTCTCGTAGCGTCCTCACTGGCCGGCGGGAGTTGTCGGCCCAGTGTCGCCGTTGGTTTTAGGCTAAGAGTCTGTCCCGGAAGTTTCCCGGAGAAAAACGATGGCGGATGACCAATGGCCGATGACCGATGCGAGAAAACCGGCGGGGAAACGCCGCATTCGCTCTTTCCGATCCGTCATCAGCCATCCGTCATCAGC
>JAYUFP010000924.1:0-9356 GCA_043738665.1 Isosphaeraceae bacterium | reverse complement strand
GTCTCCGAGCGAGCATGTGGTGGCCGAGCGGGAAGGCGGGGATCGGCTTGGAGTGACATTCGCGCGCGGGTCATTCGGCTTCGTTTCGCGGAAACGTTTTTCGGGGCCGGACCGGTCATCTTGACAATCGACGGATGTCACTAATATGCAATAGGTTACGACGTTTCTTGACGAGTTGCCGCGGGGCCGCTGCTGACGGCTACGTCGCCGAATAATCAACACGAAGTGACACTCGGATGTCTCTGAAACGATTGCTTGCCGACGACGAAACTCGCCAATGACTTGCTCGCGGCGGTCAGCGATGCGAGCTACTCCCCCAAGGCCCCTAACTTGCGGCAAAGACTAAGGATGTCCCCTTCAGTCCTTCCGATTTTTATTCGCTCCGTCCACCTTTTCCCATTGGTGGAAGTGGGATATCGGGGAGTGGCGGCCGCCATGGCGCCATTGCTGATTTAGAATAATTAAGTTTCATTTCTTCAAAATAATCTAACATTCGTTTTTCATTATTTACGAGCGTTTTCATTTGGCGATCATGACGTATAATTTTATTCTTAATAAATTCATCGTTCATATCAAACTTTGATGACATTCGCTGATAAAATATACGCGATTGCTTCTCTGCAAAAAGTTGCATGTCGAGCAAATTTACTTTCTGATTATTTTCCATTTTTTTGAAATATTCACAGGTGCGGCAACGTTCACTGTAGATTGAATAATATAAATTAACTTTCTTAAATATTACAGATCCAGCCGCAACTAGCGCAACGATTATCATTAGTTGATACAGTTTGTTGATTTTCCATTTCACCATTTTGTATCTCTCTCAGGATTTGGAAACTGTGATACGTGGTCACCGGATTGCTTCGTGACATTACACTTTCTGGCGATGCGGAACCATGCAAATTGTTCGGAGCTACTCCGATACATCTTGCGAATTTCCCGGAACAACGAGCTTTTACATTTCCGGAAAGCCTCGATCTTCGATGTATGTGCCATATGTAAATTGTTAATTTTTTTATCTAAACGCCTTCGAAATGCAGAGTTCCAACCAGTCTCGTAGGCTGGGTCTTGACCCAGCAACGCGTGCGACTTTGGAATTAAAGCTGGGTCAAGACCCAGCCTACGGGAGTTCTTGACGCCCGGCGCGTCTCGTAGGCTGGGTCAAGACCCAGCTTTTTCTGATTCCAAGTCGGCGCCGTCCTCGTCCACAAAGCGCTGGGTCAAGACCAAGACTACAATTGTAAGATCAAAACCGGGAAGAGGTTTTGCATCCTTTTTCTTGGGTGGTGCCTGGTTACGGTCTGCTCGTCAAGGAGGCATATAACAAAACGACCCCCGTCTTTCCGGTTTACGGAGAAGACGGGGGTCGTCGGTGATTTGTTGGGGAGGCCGCGGGGTCCGCGTTGATTCAGACCCCTTCGTGCCCGATGTTTCGGTTGGGATCAATAACGGCCGCCGCCGCCACCGCCATAACCGCCGCCGCCGCCGCCGCTTCGGCCGCCGCCGCCACCGCCGTAGCCGCCGCCACCGCCGCTGCGGCCACCGCCGCCGCCGCCGTAGCCGCCACCGCCGCCGCCACGCTCTTCACGGGGCTTGGCTTCGTTCACAGTCAGGTTACGACCGTCATGATCGCGGGCGTTGAGGCCCTGGATCGCGGCCTGTGCCTCGGCATCGGAACCCATCTCGACGAAACCGAACCCCTTGGAGCGGTTGGTGTCGCGGTCGATGATGATCTGGGCACTTTGGACGGTGCCGAACTGGGAGAACAGCGCCTCCAGGTCGGACTCATTCACGTTGTAGGTCAGGTTTCCCACATACAGCTTCTTGGCCACGGTCAAGCACTCCGAATCGAAAGCAGGACGACCCTCAGAAACGCTTTCAGGGTCGAGAAGAAAGGGGGTTCCAGTGAACCCGGGAGGCGGGAAAGGCGAGGGAGAAAAGCAAGGACCGGATCAAGAAGAGCCAGTGGTGCTACTCGGTCGACAGACCTACCGAAAGTAAAGATTAACAGAATCTCCAATCAATAAATAGCATATTCCGTCGATTTTTTTGACAAATCTTCGGATCCTCTTGACCCGACCTCGCGGTTGACTTCGGGCGTCGATTCGTCTCTCCTTTTCAGAGAGTCCGCACGCCGGTCTTGAACGCTTTGGGTTTACGTCAAGAGACACGAGCTCGATATGTCCGAACGCGATCAGCCTGAAGCGTCCCTCCGAAGCGAAGACCATGCCAAATCCGCGTCGCCTCAATCCGAGCCCGCGGTCGGGCGATCGGGAGCGATGCCGGGCGAGATTCCTCCAAAAAGGCGGAGAAGGCTGATCCTGGCGGCGAAAGTCGGGCTCTCGGCGGTCGCCTTGTGGCTCCTGGCCGCGTATGTGATTCTTCCCGCGCTCTGGAAACACTATGAGCATCAGCCCGGCCTTGAAGACGCTCCAAAAACGACCGTCACCGCGCAAGGCATCCCCGGGGACGCCCTCAACGTCGGGTTGATCGGCGTCGAGGAAGACCTGATTCACGCGATGCTCGATTCCGGTTGGGATCCCGCGGACTCGGTCACTTTGCGGAGCGGCGTACGCATCGCCAGGAGCGTCCTTTTCGACAAACCGTACGCCGACGCCCCCGTGAGCCCTCTGTTCGTCTTCGGCCGCAAGCAGGATCTCGCCTTCGAGAAGCCCGTCGGCGCGAACGCGAGCCGCCGCCATCATGTGCGGTTTTGGAAGTCCGACGACCTGGGACGAAACGGGGTTCCCTTCTGGATCGGCGCGGTGACGTTCGACCGCGGCGTCGGCCTGAGCCACACCACCGGCCAGATCACCCACCATATCGGCCCCGACATCGACGCCGATCGCGACCTGCTCATGGCCGACCTGAAGGCTCACGGCAGGTTGACCGAAGTGTTCCAAGCCACCGGAATCGGCGCGACCGTCCTGGGCAAGAACGGAGGCGGAGACCGCTACTTCACCGACGGCGAGTTAACCGTGGGCCTCCTCAGTCAACGAGGAGCGGAGCCTGGAGAGACCCCCGAACGGCTCGCGAACCCCGTCGCCGTGCAGATCAAGGAGCAACTCTGGTCGGCCATCCGACCCTTGTTGCAATCCCTGCCGTCGCAGTGACGAGGCGTCGCGTCGCGGTTAACGCGCACTGCTCGAGTACGACCCGTGGCGCCCGGACAGGTTCCTTACCGCATTCTGAGAATCCCGCTCATCGAACCGGGGGGTAGAAGCGGGCGAGATTCGAGGGTGAAACGTGGGCCGCGGCGGCGGCGGTCAGCGCCCAGTTCAGCAGGGTCTGTCGGACGATCCCTCGGGATCTCCAACGCCGGGGCGAGACGCGGATTTGCCGCGGAAGGACGGCGATTCGGCCTTGAGACCGGAGCCGGAGCGCGAGGAAAACGTCCTCCATCAAGGGAACCTCGGGGAAGCCTCCCAGGCGGTCGAAGACCTCGCGTCTCGCGAAGATTCCCTGGTCGCCGTAGGGAATTCCGAACAGACCCGCGCGCATGTCGGCGGCCCTGTCGATGGCTCGAAAGACCGGCTCGGGCGACTCGACTCGCATCCGGAAACAACCCCCCGGGACCTTCGCGTGCTCGCCCATGAACCGACGGAGATACGCCAGTCCTCCGGGTTCGACGTGGCAGTCGGCGTGAAGGAAGAGAAGCACATCCGAGGTCGTCGAGGCGGCACCGCGGTTTTGCTGAACCGCTCTCCCGCGCGGCGATTCGATGACGCGAACGGCGGATGCTCTCGCGATCGCCACGGTCTCATCGATGCTCCCCCCGTCAACGACCACTAGCTCGTCGGGGTCCTCAGCGAGTACCCGTTGTAGCCCCAAGGCAATCGCCCGGGCCTCATTGAGGGTCGGGATCACCACGGCAATCCGTGTTGAGGTCGTACCTTCGGGCTTCACGACGACGCGAGCGTTTCAGGCCCGGCACCGAGGTTATAGAGGTCGCGCGGGGTGTCGTGGAGGATCTGTTGGAGGATCGGCGGAACCTCGTCCTCCTCATAGAAACCCGACTCGATGAGGCGGGCAAAGGCCGCGGCCATGGACTTCTTCACCAAGGAGTATTTGGCATACGTCCATTCGGCGTAATAGGCGTCGCAGAGGAACCCGCCGAACTTGGTCATCGGGGTCATCTGCACGCGCTGGCTGACGATCTTCTCGATGGTGCCGGGGAAGAAGTTGTGCCACCAGTAGCCGGACAGATAGAGGTTCGGGAACTGTCTGGCGAGCACCGCGACCTCGTGGGTCAAGACGTCGGAGGCCATCATCAGGTCGAAGCGGGTGTTGCCGAAGTGGTGGAACGCCCTCGCCATTTCGGTCGTCCAGGTCTCCTGGAACCTGGGGATGCTCTTACCGTCGCAGATGAAGTATTCGGCCCCCACGGCGATCTGGAATGCCTTGCGGTGGTCGTGGTGCCAGCCAAGGACTTCCCAGGTCACGAACCGCACCAGGGCGTCGATATCTGCGCTGCCGACCTCGTTGCCCTGCGCCGTTTGCCCGAGCACGGCGGTCGCGAAGCTGAGGTCGGGGGGAAGAAACCTCTGTTCGATCGGGATGAACGTGTTCGTGAATCGGACCGGCCCGGTGACCGTCTTGTCGAGCCAGTCACGAAGGAGTTTCGCGAGGCGTTCGGCGGTCGCGGGACGCTCGCCGAGGATCTGGCTGAGGGCCTCATAGTATTCCCCCTTGGTCGTCCTGCCGACGAAGAACGGTTCGAGGTCGGTGGCAACCCCCGGGCAGAACAGGTAGTGGGCGTCGAGCATGTACAGGAAGTTATCCGGGTTCTTCGACGCGTCGGCACTGCGGTTGCCGAGGCTCGTGACGACCGTCCGGATGTTGCACTGTTCGCGGAGGACGCGGGGGGCCCACGACGGGTCTTTGCCGCTGGCGACGACCCGGTCCATCACGGCGACGTAGTTCGATTCGTCGAGGTTCGGCTCGTGGAAGTCGTAGAGGTCCCTGAGGATTCGATAGAAGCACCAGGCCATCGCCGTGTTGCGCATCTTGCGGAGGTACGGGATCGAGCGGCGGACGCGTTCCTCCGGGGGCAGTGCCGGGTCCAGGTCGGACGTGGGCATTCCCACGGCCCGAAGCTCGGTCTGGACCCAGTGGTAGCTCATCAACGACGCCAGGTCGGGCGCGTTGGGCCGGTCGCAGCGGATGTGGGTGTGCGGGTCGACGATCGGCGTGTCGCGTATCATCCGTTCGACGCGCTGCGACAGGCTGGCTTGGGTGGTGAACATGCGTGGCTCTGCGATGGTGAATCTCGCGAACGACCAGAGGGCCGATGTGGCGGCCCCGCCGGACGTCATGATGAAGTCGGGACCGCGCGATGTCAATCGCATGACAGGCCGGTTTCCGATTCGACGCGCCGTTCTCGGGATGGCCGATGCCCGATGGTCGATGACCAAGAAATGCGACCGCGATCGTCCGCGGATCCCTATGACTTGCTTCGGTCATTGATCATCGGGCATCGTCCATTTCGGTCCATCCAAAACGAACGGCTCAGGCCGACCGAGCCCCTGGCTCGACAGAATCCGCGGCGGCGCGGGCTGTGTCCGGAATCGGAGATAGAGTAGAATAGGGTGGATAGCGACGGCGGAGCACGAGTGGTGCCGGGAGAGGGTGATTATGCGTCGGGACATGGACGACGCGCTGCAAGGTTGGCCCAACGATCCGGAACCCGGCGAGGTGATCGCGAGGGAAGTCCGCGCCCGAGACGGACGGACCGTGATTCAGGTTCGGGTCGAGCTCGGCGTGCTTCAGATGGAGGTCGGCGGTCGGCCCGACGGAACGCGTCCGCACGGGTTCACCAGTTACCTTGATTACCTCAGATACCGCGCCGCCGCGCGAGGGCTCGAGCCCGACGGCAAAGCGCCTTCCTGGTCGATGGCTGAGGAACACTGCACCGCCGCGGACCGCGAGTTCGTCCAGTTCTACCACCGACGCGTCGCCTGGCTCGCCCTCCAGCGTTACGACCGGGCCTTGCAAGACGCCGACCACACCCTGGCCTTGATGGATTTCGTCCTACGACACGGGGGCGACGAAGACTACATCGCCTCGCACGAGCGGTACAGGGGGCTTGTCCTCTTCCACCGCACGAGGGCCGCCGCCGCGCTCGCGCTGCACCGTCGCCGGCCCGAAGAGGCCATCGACCTGGTTCACGACGGAGTTGACCGAATTCGCGACCACCACCGGCACTGGTCGGCCGAGCACGACGGCATCGAAACTCATGAGCTGTCGCTGATCGAACAGCTCGGCATGCTCGAGAACGAGATTCGCAAGAACTTCGCCGTCGAGAAGACCCTTCGCGAGCAACTCGACGACGCCGTGGCCCGCGAAGACTATGAGAAGGCGGCAAGGCTCCGCGACCAGATCCGCGACCGGACCCGCCATTAAGGCCGTCTCCCACACGTCTCAGTGAGTCGGAGCGGCGTCGAACGCGACGTCCTTCGACGCGAAGATCGGCCCTTCGACACAGACCCTCCGCAAGTCGATGGTGCCGTCGGCCTGCCGGATCGGGGCCACACAACTGAAGCAGACGCCGAACCCGCACGCCATATGGTTTTCCAGCGACACGTCGCAGGGAATCTCGTGACGGGCGACGAGCCTGGAGAGTGCGGCGAGCATCGCCGGAGGTCCGCAGCCGACGACCTTCGCAGGTCGCTCGCCGCGCTCCAGACGGCTTGCCAGCAGGTCGGTCACGTACCCGTGGCGGCCCGCCGAGCCGTCGTCGGTGGCGAGCTCCACCTCGATACCGGCAGCCTGGAAATCGTGGACTCCCGCCGCGAACGCCTGTGTTCGCACCCCGTAGAGCAAGGTCGCTGACGTTACAGGTTCCCCGGCGTTCTTACCACCGTACTCCGCCTGGCCGCGCCACCAGCGGCCGAGCGCGAGGAAGGGCGTCTGTCCGATCCCTCCCGCGACGAACACGACGGAACCGGGGGGTTGAGGAGAGGGACCAAAGCCGTTCCCGAGCGGCCCCCAGACGTGGAGGCGCGCCCCTTCGCGTGCCTCCGACAACGCCTTCGTTCCCCGACCGATCACAAGGTAAACGACGTCAATCGCCGTCGGCGCGCCCGAGTCGTCGCGGAGCACGTCGTAAAGGGCGAACGGCCGGCCGAGGAGGGGGTCACTCCCTCCCCCCGACCGGATCATCACGAACTGTCCGGGAAGGATCACCCGGGTAATCTCAGGGACGACAAGACGGACGCGGAACGTGTCCCTTGCGACAGCGACATTTTCCAGGACCGTCGCGACCGTCTGGATCACACAGGAGGGGGCGACCGATTCCAATGCCAGAACCTCCGGGTCAATCGCCACGGCCGGGTTTCGGAGGCTTCCCGGGCCGTTTCAAGCCCTGTGAGGCACGGGGCGCACGCTTGGGGGGACGCTTCCGAGCGGTTGCCGGCGGTCCCGATTCAACATCGAGTCCGATGATCTTCCGCGCCGGAGGCCCGTCACCGCTGGGCTCCGAACGCTTCAGACGTAACGGGGGAGGGCCTCCGGCGGGACGACCTTGACCACCCGGTCGCGGAGGACGACCGCCCGAGGGGCCTCGATCCTGTCCGGGACGGTTCCCGGAGCCAGTGCCTTGTGCGTGATGGGGAGGCCGATTCCCCGGTCCACGATCGCGGTCCATCGGGCGGGGAGGACGATCCTGACCTTCCATCGGTCGCTGAGGCGGTCGATTGCCCGGTCCACGGTCGCGGTCCATCGGGCGGGGAGGACGACCTTGACCTTCCATCGATCGCTGGGGGGGACGATTCCCCGGTCCACGGTCGCGGTCCATGGGGCGCGGGGGACGACCTTGACCTTCCATCGGTCGCTGAGGCGGTCGATTGCCCGGACCACGGTCGCGGTCCATGGGGCGGGGAGGTCGGCCTTGCCCTTCGTCGGAACGGAACGGCGGACGTCCCTGCCCTTCCATCGATCGTTGCGGAGGACGACTCGCGCCGCCGGATCCCGACGGGCGTTGCGGCCGATCGTTGTCGCGATCGCGGGGAACGCCGGACTGCGGACGGCCCTGGTCGGGGCGACCTTGCATCGCCGGACGATAGGGACGACCCGGGGGGCGACTCTGTTCATTGCCCTCGTCGCCGGCCCGTCCGCCTTCGCGCTGGAACGGCGGGCGCGGGGGACGATTGCCTTCGGGCCTTTGGGCACTCGTTGAAGGTCGACCCTGGGGTCGCGACGGCCGAGGCTTGCGGTCGCGACGGTCGGGGTAGGTCGGGGTCGGGAGGATCATCCCCGCGGCGACCTGGCGGAGCAGGTCGAGCTCCTGTGCGGACAGCGGCCGGCACTCGCCGACGGTCAGACCCTTGAGGCCGATCGGTCCGACCGCGATTCGCGTCAGCGACATCACCTTATGGCCGAACCGGGCGAGCATCCGGCGGATTTCGCGGTTCTTACCCTCGGCCAGGACCATTTCGAGGACCGTCGAGAGCCCCTTATGGCCGACGATCCGCACGCGCTTGGCGCGAACCTTGCCCTCGGCGAGCCAGACGCCTTGCGTCAACTGGTCGAGGATCTCTCGCCCGGGCTCTCCGGCGACGACGACGCGGTAGATCTTCTCGACGCCGAACTTGGGGTGGGCGAGCTTGTTGGCGAGTTCGCCGTCATTGGTCAGGAGCAGGAGGCCCATGCTCTGCTCGTCGAGACGGCCCACCGTGTAGACGCGCTGGGGGATCTCGGGCAAGAGGTCGATGACGCGGGGTTTGCCCGCGGGGTCGTTGTTCGACGAGACATAGCCTTTCGGCTTGTGGACCGCGAAGTAGACCAGCCGCTCGCCCTGAATTCGCTGGCCATCGACATCGACGCGCGCCTGGTTGGGATCGACACGGGTTCCGAGTTCGCGGACGACCTGTCCGTTGATCGTCACGCGCCCTTGGGTGATCAGTTCTTCGCAAGCCCTGCGCGAGCCGATTCCGGCGTGCGCCAGGACTTTCTGGAGCCGTTCCGGTCCCTCTTCCGCGGGTTTCGACGAGGCTTGCCGTTCGCGGTTCTCGTTCTGCGGGGGTCTCGGGTCGGGTCGTCTCGCCGGTCCGCCGGGGTTCGGGCCGCGTCGCGGCGGTTGCCCTTTCCGGGGCGGGGGTCTTCGGTCTGCCATGTCGTCTCACTCCTCAAGCCGGCCGCTCCACCACTCCCGCAAAGGCCGGCCTTGCGAGCGCCATCGTCTTTCCGCAGCGCAACGGCGCCACCAAGCCTCTATTATCCCGACCTCGCCGTTGAAGTCCAGGGTTGTCGACAGGAGGAGGGTGCGCCAATGGATTCTGGCATTGTCTCCATTGCGCGTTCGTCTTCGCCCTGAAAGGGCGACACAGGAGAGCCCGGGGCAACGCCCCGGGTTGCCC
>JAYUFP010000923.1:0-9381 GCA_043738665.1 Isosphaeraceae bacterium | reverse complement strand
ACAAGAAATGAGATAAAGGCGAGCGAATCCGCTCTCGTTTCTTCTCTCGTCTTGTCTCCGCGTTCTCTGCGATCTCCGCGATCTCCGCGGTTAGACTGCGGGCGAGGTTTCGAGGACTTCTCGACTTTGCAATCCTCCTGCGTTGAACCGGGCCTCGGTTGCGTGCGCGACGGTTCTTGCCGTAACATAATGACCGTTCAAGGGAACGAGGCGTCGTGGCGGGTGCGGATCGGAGTCGGTTGGCCCCGCGTGGTTTCCGGCGGGATTGATCGAACATGGCCACCGCGTCGAGCCGACAACAGACCAGCGCGGGGTCCTCGGAGGACGACTCCTCCCGCCGTCGGGTCGAGGCACTCGACACCACGGTTCGCCTCATCACCCCCGAGCGGATCGTTTTTGAGTATCCGCTGGCGGGGCCGTTTCGCCGGTTGTTCGCTCACCTCCTCGACCTCCTCGTCGTGCTCGCGCTGGTGGCGATCATCTCCATCGTCTCGACCTTGCTGACACTCGGCACGGCCTCGGGAATGGGTCCGATCCTCATCGGCTATTTCGCCTTGGTCTGGGGCTACGGCGCGTTTTTCGAAGGGCTTTTCAACGGGCAGACCCCGGGCAAGCGCGGGGTGGGAATCCGGGTCGTCTCGGACCAGTGCGTGCCGATCACGGGGGCCCAAGCGGTCTTGAGGAACCTCGTGGGCTCGGTGGACGGCCTGTTCCCGTTCTGTTTCCTGACGGGGCTCACGAGCATGGTGCTGACCAACAAGTTTCAGCGCCTGGGTGACCTCGCCGCCGGGACGATGGTGATTGTCGAGGAGCGGCAGCGGCGGGTTGGCGTGATCCGGCTTAAAGAACCCGCGGTGGACGCCCTCTTGCCGTGGCTCCCCGTCCGGATCGCGGCCGGTCCGGAGATGGCGCGGGCACTTTCCGATTACGTGAAAAGTCGCGGACGCTTCAGCGCCGCCCTCCGCGAGGAGATGGCACGGCCGCTGGCAAAACCCTTGCGCACTCGCTTCGCACTTCCCGCGGACGCGACTTCGGACATCGTGCTGTGTGCGGTCTACCACCGGGTCTTCCTCGGGGAGTGAGCGACGATGAGAGTGGCCGACCGCCTGGCGATCCGCGAAGCGTCCTGGCGAGAGCTCGATCATTTGCTCGTCAAGCTCGACACCCACCCGCTCCGACGTGCCAACCCTTCCGACGTTTTGCGCCTGGGCGAACTCTATCGCGCCGCGTGCGCCGACCTGATGCTGGCCGAGGCCCACGACCTCCCTCGCGATACCATCTCGTACCTTCACGGGCTGGTCGGCCGCGCCCACAACGCCGTTTACCGGGCGAAGGGTTTCCGGTTCTCCGACTGGGGCGCGACGCTGTTCGGCGAGGTTCCCCGCAGGCTCCGTTCCGACCCCGCGCTGCGGCTCTCGGCGCTGGTCTTCTGGGGGATCTTTCTGATCAACGCCCTGCTCGCCGCCGGGCGACCGGGGTGGGCGGAGAAGGTGGTCGGCGAGGAGCAGCTCGAACAGGTCGAGCATATGTATTCCGAGCCTATCGACGCCGAGCGCAAGGACGGCCTGGTCCGCAACGACACGATGATGGCCGGGTTCTACATCTGGCATAACACCGACATCGGTCTCAGGTGTTTCGCCGGCGGCCTCTTTTTCGGGCTCGGGACGCTTTATACGTTGATCGAGAACGCCCAGGCGCTCGGCGTGATCTTCGGCTATATGGCGATCAGTCCCTCCGCGGGCAACTTCTTCAACTTCGTGACGGCGCATGGGCCGTTCGAGCTGACGGCGATCGTCTTTTCAGGCGCCGCGGGGCTGAGGCTGGGTTGGGGGCTGATCGACACGCAGGGAATGTCCCGCCTGGCTTCACTGAAGCGCGAGGCGGCGAAGGCCCAGCAGACGGTGGGGGCCGCGGTAGTCCTTTTCGTCCTGGCCGCGTTTCTTGAAGGGTACGTCTCCGCGTCGAGCATGCCCTACGCGGCGAAGGCGGCGATCGCGGTGGTCACCGCGTTGATGCTGGCGGCCTACCTCGCGCTCGGCGGGCGGGAATGGAAGCCGGCGACCGCCGGCACGAGCGTCTGATCGCCCGGGCACGCCGGGGTTTGGGAACCGCCGGAAGCACTTCCCGGATTTCGGCCCGTTTGGGTGCCACGGGTCGTACCCGACCGGCGCGCATCGGGCAGGCCCTTCCGGTGATCCGGGCGGCTGGGTGATCTGAACCGAAAATGATCGATTACCGATGTCCAATGGCCGACAAAACCCGCTAAATCGTCCATCGGCCATTGGTCATCGGCCATTACGGCGTTCAACCGCCCGGAACACCGGAAGAGCATTGGGCATTGTCGAACGGCACTGGTCGGGTACGACCGGGGGCACCCGACTCCCGTCTCTCGATCAACCCACACGAAAAGCGGGAAGTTAATTACGGCCTGTTCCTTGACAGCGGTTACTCCTTGCCGCTCCAAGCCTTTCGGCTTACTCTGTGACGACACGTTCACGCACCCCGGGATGCACCACGTTGGCCTACGACCGCACCCTGATCCAGATCCGTGAGCGGTCGTACCTCGACCTCCTCGACCTCGCGATCGTGGTCCTTCGGCGCAACGCGTGGCCTGTGGGCCTTGCCGCGGTCTCCGGCGTGCTCCCGTTCGCCCTGCTGAACTACTGGCTCACTTCCGATCCCGAGTTCCCCTTCGCGCTCTATCTCGCGTTACTCCTGCTCGAAGTCCCCTGGGCCACCGCCCCGATGACGGTCGTGCTGGGGGGGCTCATGTTCGGCGAACGCCCCGGTGTGAAACACATTTTCAAGACGCTTCTGCGCGGGTTTCCCGCCATGTTCATTTATCAAGGAATCGTTCGCGGTTTGCTGATGATCTCCGTGATCTTTTATCCCCTCGTGCCGACCCGCATGGCGTTCATGGACGAGGTGATCCTGCTCGAACGCGGCAAAGTCCGTTCCGCGGTCAAACGCTGTTCGAGCCTGACCGCGGACCGGGGCGCGGACTTCTTCGGCCACTGGCTCGCCCAGCTCATGTTCGGCGGGCTGTTCGTGGCCTGTTTCTGGTACGGGTCCGGGAAGATCCTCGACACACTTCTGGACCAAGGCATCTCCTGGGCGGACTTCTTCGAGCTCGACTACACGAACCTCCGCTTCCAGCTCGCGGTCTGGATCGCGGTGATCTTCTTCGGGGTCGCGCGATTCTTGACGTATATCGATCAGCGAATCCGGCTCGAAGGCTGGGAGATCAAGCTCCGACTCCAGGCGGTCGGCCAGACACTCGAGGAGGCATCGCGGTGGTGATGTCACTCGCGCCGTCGGCCTTTGTTTTCGCGATCGCCTGCCAGACGCCGTCGGCCGACAAGGCCGCGCCGGCCCCGGCGGCGATCGGCCCGATCTTGGAGCGTGAAGGCTACCCCTGGTACGACGCGAAGACGGGAAAGCTTCTCCCGGTGCTCTCCTGGCCGGACTACGACACCGGCTGGCTCAAAACCATCGGCGAGTGGATCAGCCGCCCCTTCGAGATCCTTCGCGAATGGTTCAGATACCTCAATTTCTGGAGGCTGCCGTTCAACCTCGCGGGGGTGGGCGACCTGATCGCGATCGGGCTGGTGATGCTCGTCTTGACCGCGTTAATGGTCGGTCTCCTCGAACTCCTGAGGCGCTACCGGCCCGTGAGCGCCGACCTTCGCGCCGCGGCAGGCCCGATCGCTCCCGGCTCGGCGCAACGCATTGACGGCATGCCCGCGGGCGTCGGGATGGACGTGAGCAACCCGTGGGCCGAGGCCGTTCGCCGTCGGAAGCTCGGCGACTTCGCCGGGGCCGTGGTTTATCTGTTCGCGCATCAACTCCTCACGCTCGACAGGCTCAACAAGATTCGACTGACCCCGGGAAAGACGGGCCGGCAACTCGTGCGGTCGGTTCGAGAGAAGCCCTGGCGCGACCCCGTCGAACCGACTTTGCGGCTCTTCGAGGCCGTTTACTACGGACACCAGGAGATCACTGCCGACGCCTTCGAGGGCGTGTGGTCGCTGGCCGAACTCTTCGAGCGACGCGCCTCCGGGGAGGTGGTCGCATGAAGATAAAAGCCATACTCCCGGCACTCCTGGCGATCGCGGCGTCGGGCTGCAGCACGTCGGGACTCGACCGAACCTACGGCAAGGTCCGATCCGTGAGCGTGAACGGGACGGGCGCGTTCGCGGGCTCGCTCCGCGAGCGAGGGCATCAGGTCCGCACGTTTTCCCGGTTGGGGACGCGTCTCGACGACTGGGCCGATGCGATCGTCCGCTTCGCCCCAATGCCGGGGCCTCCGGACAAGAATGAGGCCCAGTGGTACGACCGCTGGCTGAACGCCGCCCCGAACCGCCTGGTGGTCTACATCCCTTATGACTTCGACGCCGCGCATGAATACTGGTCGCGGCTCCTGAACGACCTCCCCGCGGACGCCGCGCCCAGGACCGTCGAACGGGTGACGGAGGCGCGGGACAAGTCGGCGAACTGGGCCTCCCAACCGCGGCTCGGGGTGACCGCCGCGCCGTCGTCCGACGACGTCTGGTTCAAGGTCGAAGGGCCGAAGGGGACAGCCCTGACTCATAAGACCCTGGGAGGCCCCTGGGGCGAGGGGCTCGACGCGGCGAAGGTCGCGCTGCCGAATCGGTCGTCTCTCAAGCCTGGAAATGAAGACGTCTTGCTCTCGGCGGACGGGTTACCACTGGCGATCGATTGGGACCACCACAACCTGAGTCGTGTTCTCGTGTTGGCCAACGGCGCCTTTCTCCTGAATGAACCGATGACCGAACCGGCGCGATTGCCTTTGGCATCAAGAGTTGCCGACTGGATCACATGGGACGACGTGAGCGACGTGAACCGGCTTGACGCGGTTCGCGCGGTCCCGAAGAAGGTCGCGTTCGTCGAAGGTCGGTTCGTGACCGTCGACAAGACGAAGCCCAAGGACCGCGACCACCGGCTGGAGATCCAACTGGGGCTGCTCGGGCTGGCGGCCTGCCTCGCCGCGGCCCCGAGGCTGGGCCGGGCACGGCCCGAAGCCCCGTCCGGGGCCGACCGGCCGGTCGCCCACCCCGAAGCCCTGGGGGCGTTGCTGGCACGGACCGGGAGGGCTTCGGAGGCGCGGGGGATGCTCGAAACCTATCGCCGTTGGCGGTTCCGGACGGGCTTGTCGACGCGAATCAGTGCGAATGAGTCCGCCGCCGCGCCCGCCCCGCGCGCGGAGCCGCCGAAAAACCCTTATGATATCGGTTAGTCACGGGCCGAACGCGTGACGACAGGTTTACTTCTCAGAGTCCAACGCGCATGAACGAGTCGCCCCCCTCCGAGATGATCTTCCCCGATGACCCTCCGACCGTCGGCCCCGCGGCCCCGCCGCCCACGCCGGGCGAATCGACGCCGGTCCTGGCGAACGGGCCCGTCGCCGAGTGGGCGGCGCGTGTGCTTTCCGAGATCAACAAGGTCTTCATCGGCCAGGACAAGCTCGTCCACGGGGTTCTGGCGGCGCTCCTGGCCGACGGCCACGTCTTGATCGAGAGCGTCCCGGGTCTCGGAAAAACCCTCCTCGTCCGCGCGCTCGGGAAGGTGCTCGGCTGCGCCTTCAACCGCATCCAGTTCACCCCCGACCTCATGCCGTCGGACGTCACCGGCTCCCCGATCTACGACGACCGCATCCACGACTTCAGGTTTCGTCCCGGACCCGTCTTCACGCAGCTTCTACTGGCGGACGAGATCAACCGCGCGCCCGCGAAGACGCACTCGGCCCTCCTCGAAATCATGCAGGAAACCCGCGTCACGATCGACGGCGTGAACCACTTGATCGAACGACCGTTCATCGTTCTGGCGACCCAGAACCCGATCGAGTCGGAAGGAACTTATAACCTCCCCGAAGCCCAGCTCGACCGGTTCCTGTTCAAGTTGATCGTCGAGTACCCGAGTCTTGATGAAGAGACGAGAATCCTTAAACTCCACACCGGCGGCTCAAGCCCCGACGGCGTGCTCGCGGGGGCGCTGAACACCGTGACCGGCCCGCGGGAAGTCATCGGGATGCAACGGCTCTGCGGTGAGGTCCTGGTCGACGACCATGTCCTCGGCTACATCGCGGCGCTCGTGCGAAAGACCCGCCAGTGGCCCACGTTCTCGCTGGGAGCCTCCCCCCGCGCGGGCGTCGCGCTGCTCCGAGGGGCCAGGGCGCTGGCGGCCCTTGAAGGACGGAATTACGTCCTGCCGGACGACGTCCAGGAAGTGGCCCTCCCGGCGCTCCGGCATCGCGTGATGCTCACCCCCGAGGCCGAGGTGGAAGGCCGCAGCCCCGACGAACTGCTCTCCGAGCTGATCCGTTCCGTGGAGGTCCCGCTCCGATGATCTGGCCAGGCCGACGACTCGCCCTGGCGCTGTTCTTGCCTTCGCTGCTCGCGCTTGGAGGCTTCATCTCGGAAGTCGTCTGGCCGTTCGTTTTCGCGCTCGACGGCGCGATCCTGATCGTCGCGCTCTTCGACATGGCGACGCTCCGCGGCGTCAAGAATCTCAAGGCCGAGCGGCTCTGCGGGGGGGTGGGCTCGCTGGGCGAATCGCAAAACGTCGAGCTGACGGTCGAGAACTTGGGTCGGAAATCCCGCCGATTGCGGATTCGCGACGACGTGCCCGACACCTACACCGCCGAGCCCGCGGAGTTCGTGGTCCGCGTCCCGGCGGCGAGCGTCGCGACCCTGGCCTACAAGGTCACCCCGAGGCGGCGGGGCACCTATCACTTCCGGCAGGTCGACGCCCTCGCCGCGAGCCGGCTGGGCCTCTGGCAGCGTGCCGTGACGATCCCCTGCGTGACCGAAGCGCGGGTCTACCCCGACGTCCGCCAGATCGCGCGTTACACCGTGCTGGCGAGGCGCGGCAAGCTCAGCACGCTGGGCGTCCGGCGTTCGAGGAAGCTCGGCACCGACAACGAGTTCGAGCGTCTCCGCGATTACAACGAGGGGGACGAGCCCCGCCACATGGACTGGCGAGCGACGGCGAGGCGTCGCAAACTGACCGTCCGCGCCCACCAGGTCAACCAGTCGCAAAGAATGATCTTCCTGATCGACTGCGGCCGGATGATGGCGGGCGACACGGGCGACGGCCTCTCGCCGCTGGACCACGCTCTCAATTCCATGCTCATGCTGGCACACGTGGCGTTGATCCGCGGCGACCAAGTGGGTCTGCTCGCGTTTTCCGACACGGTGAAGGCGTACGTCCCCCCCGGCGGCGGCCCGCGGCGGATCAACCGGATCATCCACAGCGTTCACAACCTGTTTCCGGAGCTCGTCGAGCCCCGATTCGACCGGGCGTTCGTCGAGCTGGAGAAGCGCTGTCGGAAGCGGTCGCTGGTGGTGCTCGTCTCCAACTTGTTCGACGACGTGAACGCGCGGATCATCGGCGACCACCTCGGCAACCTCGTCGGCAAGCATTTGCCTCTCGGCGTTTTCTTGAGGGACCAGGACATCTTCAAGCTCGCCGACAACGCGCCTGAGAGCGGCCCCGAGCTTTACAATGGGGCTGCCGCGGCGGCGCTCCTGACCTGGCGGGAACGCGCACTCGCCGGGCTCCGGCTTCGCGGCGTGTTGACGCTCGACACCTTCCCCGCCGACCTGACGGCCCCGTTGATCAATCAATACTTGCAGATCAAAGCGAGGCATTTGCTTTAGGAACAGGCCGGAAATAACTTCCCGCCTTTCATGTGAGTTGATCGAGAGACTGGCTTTGGGTGCCGCGGGTCGTACCCGACCAGTGCCGTTCGACGGTGCCCGGTACGCACTGGTCGGATACGACCCGTGGCACCCGAACGGGCCGAAATCCGGGAAGTTGTTCCCGGCTTGTTCCTTGGCGGCTTGACGTTTCAACGGTAAAAACAACTGAACACTCCTTCGGGTTCCCCCATGTCGCAATACGACCCGCATTTTCCGCCCCAAGAACCTTATCGCGAGACGAACCCTTACGCCCCGCCTGACGCGGACCTGTCGCCGCGGTTCATGCCCCGGCCGTCCGCGCATCACGGCGACCCGCTCGAACCGTTCTCGATCGACGCCGTGATGCGGCGGTCGTGGTACGTCTTCAAAGACAAGCTGGGGATCTGTCTCGGCCTGGTGCTCGGCGTGGGAGCCGTCAATAACCTCCTCCAGATCCCGGGAAGGCTTCTCCTGGAGGTCATTGGCCGTCAAGTCGGGGACCAAGTTACGATAGGCGTGCTTACGTTTGCATTCGTTGCCGCCTCGATGGTCCTGGGACTTTGGCTCTGGGTCGGTCAGAGCATGGCGCTCCTGAAGCTGGCGCGCGGGCAGAGGACCGAGTTCGCCGAGGCGTTCCGGGGCGGACGCTTTCTGGTCCGGATGATCGTGGCGTCGCTGGTCATGTTCCTGCTCTTCGTCGTCCTCGCACTCGTCTGCGTCCTTCCCGCGGGGTTGGCCTTCTCCGTGGCGGGGCGGACTCCGGTGAACGTAGGCCACTTCGTCGGGTTCGTCCTGGGCCTGGCGGGTGTCGTCGTCGCGATCGGCGCGGGTGTTCGCGTCTTTATGTACGTTTATGTGATAGTCGACACCGACTGCGGGGCGATCGAGTCGCTGAACCAGTCGCTGGCCGTCACGCGCGGGCATACGTTCGAGCTCATCGGGTTGGCGATCATGGGCATTCTGATCAACCTGCTGGGCCTCTTGATGTGTCTCGTCGGCGTGATTTTCACCGGGTCGCTGACCACGTTGATGTCGGCCACCGCGTACGCGATGCTCGTCGGCGGAGGTGCGGGGGGGTACACGGCCAAGCCCTCGTCGGACCTCGAGTTTCTTGAGTTCGATCGCTGAGCCCGCCCGGCGAAGGCCCCGCGCCCGATTGCGTAAGCCCGGAAAAGGCTCAGGATTCCGTCGAGGAGGTTTGCGTGTCACCGCAGGACGAACCGCCGATCAACCTGTACGCCGCGCCCGAGGCGCCACTCGGCGCGCCTGTGACCTCCTCGAACATCGACCTCGCCGCGATGGAGATGACCCGGCGGACGTACCTCGGCCATGAGACCGGCGTCAAGTCGGTCGGTTCCCTGCAAATCCTGGGCGGGGTTCTCCTGGGGCTCGGCATGTTGGTCAGCGTGTTCGCCCCCGCGCAGCCGATGAGCGGCCCGCAAAGATCGATCGTTATCGCGATCTACGTCACCTTCGCGGCTTTTTTCCTCGCGATCGGGTTCGGACTGACGAAACTCCAGACCCAGGCTCGATGGGTCGAAACGGCGATTGTCGGTCTCCTGCTCCTCAGGAGCGCGGGGTCGCTTTTCATCGGCATGTTTTCCGCGCGCAACGCGAACGACAGTCTCGTGGTGATCCTCGCCGCCAGCGGCTTCGTCCTGTCGATCTTCGGGTACATCCT
>JAYUFP010000922.1:0-9384 GCA_043738665.1 Isosphaeraceae bacterium | reverse complement strand
TGACCCAAAACAGCAGTCACCTGTCGACCGAACTAACCGCGCTGTCGGACCGCTTCTCCGATATCGGAGAGCGGCTCCTGGCGGCGGCCCGCCAGCTTCACGCGCCGGGGGTCCCCCCGGCCGACGAGTTGATCGAAGCCGTTTCCGTCAGTCGTCACGAATTCATGTCGTTGCGGGACCGTGCCCTGCAGCTCGCTGAGACGCTGGAGATTCACGCCCCGGCTTCCGAGCACCTGCAAAGTTTGCAGGACATCACGGGACTTCTCGACCAGGTGGCCGAGGCCGAGCTGCGCCGCTCCAAGGGTGAAGACACGCGACGCCGGGCGGTCGCTGTCCTTGACCGCGTGCTCACGCTCTCGCATGCCTCGGGCGGCGATTTCGAGCCGCTCCGCCAGGCCCACGAACAGGCGCTGGCCCTTCGTGCGTCGATCTCCGACGGCGGTTGGGGCAACCCCCACACCGACGCCGAGAAGCTCGCGGAAGGCGAACACCATTTCGCCGACCTCCTCAGCCTGATCGAAGACCGGGACGAGCTTTCCGACGAACTCTGGGCCACGCTGCACGAAAGTGTCACCAACGCCTTCGGTAAGGCTCTGGCCGCCGCCGCGGCGCGCTCCAAGCTGTCGCTGCCGGCAAGCAACGCCCAGAGCTGAAGCCGGCACGATTCCAAGCCGAATCTCATCGAACCGAACCGAAACGACGTCGCCCCGCGCGACGTCTTTTTGGTCTCGCGGTCGAATCAGGCCGTCGGAATCCTCTCCGCGTCCTCGAGACCAAAAGCGCTGATGCCTTGATCGCGGAGCACATGCTTCCGGACTTTTCCGGTCACGGTTCTCGGCAACTCGTCGACGACCTGGATGTACTGGGGCACCTTGAAATGCGCGATCTGACCGCGGCAGTATTCCCGGAGGTCGTGGGGCGTTATCGCGACCCCGGATCGCGCGACGACCCACGCCGCGATCACTTCCCCATACTTCGCGTCTGGCAAGCCGACCACGGCCGCCTCGGCGACGGCCGGGTGATGGTGAAGGAACTCTTCGATCTCGGGCGGGTAGATGTTCTCACCGCCGCGAATGATCAATTCCTTGCAGCGCCCAACGATCCGGTAATTGCCTTCCGGGTTCTTCCGAGCGAGGTCTCCCGTGTGGAGCCAGCCGTCGCGGTCGATCGCCTTGGCCGTCGCCTCCGGATTTTTGTAATAACCAGACATCACTCCGTGGCCCATCGTGCATAATTCGCCGGTCTCACCGGCGGATACTTGCTTGTGCGTGAGTGTGTCGATGAGCCGGACCTCCATCCCAGGGATCGGTCGGCCCACGGTGCCGACTCGGACCTCAATGGGGTCGTCGGCCGCGGTCTGCGTGATGATCGGCGACGCCTCGGTCTGGCCGTAACCGATCGTCATCTCGCGAGCACCCAGTATTTCGATCACTTGTCGCATCAACGGCAGTGGGCAAGGGCTTCCGGCCATGATCCCGGTCCGCAAGCTCGACACGTCATAACGAGGACGGTCGGCGTGTCCGAGCACCGAGACGAACATCGTCGGAACGCCGTACAGAGCCGTGCAGTGCTCGGATGAGACTGCCTCCAGCGTCGCGCCGGCGTCGAATGTCGGTGCGGGCGCTACCAGCGCGGCACCCGTCACCACGCAAACCAGAGTCCCCAGGACGCAACCGAAGCAGTGGTAGAACGGAACAGGAACGCAGACTCGGTCGAGTTCGGTGAACCTCAAGCATTCGCCGACATGGAACGCGTTCAATAGCACGTTCCTGTGGGTTAGCATCGCCCCCTTGGGCATCCCGGTCGTTCCCGAGGTGAATTGAATGTTGTAGACATCGGTTGCATGGAGACTCGCTTCTCGCACGGGGAGTTCCGTCGAGACCGGAACCCCTTCAAGGTCTCGCCAGGAGATCCAACCGGGGCCGGGTCGGCCCGTCAGCGCGATCAGTCGTTTCAATTCCGGGAGTCGTTCCGTGGTCCACGCGGTGGACGAAGCCTCGCGAACCTCGGGGCAAAGCGTCTCCACCATCTCGACGAAATTGGAGCCCTTGAACGGCGAGCCGACGATCAGAGTGTCGATGTCCGCCGCGCGGAGGGTGTCTTCCAGCTCGTGGAGCCGATAAGCCGGGTTGATGTTCACGAGGACGGCCCCCGTGCGCCCCACGGCGAATTGAGTAACGACCCACTCCGGGGCGTTCATCGACCAGATCCCGACATGCCGCCCCGGGCCGATCCCCATCGCTATAAGAGCGGAGGCGATCACATCAACCCTGCGATCGAGTTCCGCCCAGCTCCAGCGGAGCCGCAATCGAGGGAAGACGACTGCGTCGCGGTCGCCGACGCGGATCGCCGTGGCTCGAAGAACGTTCCCTACCGTCTGACCGTCGACCCACGGCAGTCCCATCGATTCAGGTAGACTCATGAGCCGGACTCGCTTCCAACGACCCAAGCCGGAGCGCGTTTTTCAAGGAACGCACGGATTCCCTCCGCGGCCTCGTCGGAAATGAAGACTGACGCGGTAACGGCCGCCGCGCCTCTCAAGTCGACCGTGCTCCCGCCCGATTCGTTGAGGAGCCGCTTCGTCATCGCCAGCGCATTCGGTCCATTCGCAATCAGGGACTTCGCTAGTCCCAGCGCCTCTTGCAGGCAGTCCCCAGGTTTCACGACACGGTTCACCAGACCCCAGCGCTCCGCCTGTTCCACGCCGATCGGGTCGCCTTTAAGGAGAAGCTCACCGGCGCGACGCTCGCCGACTTGCCTTACGAGGTCGTTCATGATCACGGCCGCGACCAGCCCTCGCTTCACCTCGGGGTAGCCGATCCTTCCGCCCTCCGTGGCGATCACGAAGTCGCACGCAGCCATCAAGCCCGCGCCCCCTGCGTAGACGTCGCCGTTGGCGGCGGCGATGATCGGTTTGGGCATCGCGTGAATCTGATGGACGAGATCGGCGATCGCACACACGTCGGCGATCAATTGGTTTTCGCCCTCAGTGTCGTAGCCGGCCTGGGCTGCCTCCTTGAGATCCATCCCCGTGCAGAAGCTTTCACCCGCACCAGTCAGTACAACCGCACGTACCGATGTGTCGCTGGCGATCGCGCTCAGCGCATCGGATAATGCAACGACAAGCCCCCTGGAAAGGGAATTCCGACGCTCCGGCCGGTTCAACACGAGCACGACGACCGGCCCGTGATCTTGGCGCAAGACCAGGGAATCGCTCATCCATCGTCTCCTTTTGACGTGAACGGTGCGGGAATTCGCAGTTCCAAGAGGGCGATTCCAAGCGCCTTGCCTTGTGTGTCGAGCCTCAACGAACGGCTCGCGCCTCCGCCGAGTGCGTCGTCGATCACGAAATTGAACGCACGAATCGTCGGCAACTCGTAACGTCGCACCGCCCCGGGGTGAAGGGGTTTGAAGTAGCCCGCGACCACGGATTCAGTCAAATGCTCGTCGAGCCATGCGTATCCGGCGTCGTCGAAGGCCACGACTCCCACGTTGGCGCGGTTCCCCTTGTCGCCGCTTCGGGCGTGGGCGAGCTCACCGACACGGACGGTTGCGATTAATGAGGTATCGGTCATGATGCCGAAGCCCATTCGAACGCGGAACGGACATCGACTCTCGCCGCGACGAGCGCGCGAGGAACAAGCGTCGGCCAATACCCGAACGCTGGACGAGGCGACGGTCGACCGCTCGCATACCCCGCGATCCCCGGCGGTCCCGAGGTCACCAGCGGAGCGAATTCACGACAGAACCGCTCGATGGCGACTCGACTGGGGTCACGGACCGAGACGCGTAAGACGACCTCCAATGGCTCAATCGTCGGTCTCAGCAACCCCGGGACCACGTCGCCCGCGCCCAGGCATTCCACCATGGAATTCGCGAGTTCGAACCCTGCGCGTTTCACGCGTTCGAGGACGATCCGCCCCGCGGCCCTCGCTTTCGCCTCGGCTTTCTGGCCGGCGACCGCAAGCATTCCACTCGCCGTCCAGCCGTCGCGGTAAATCGCCGCGATTTTCAAGAAGTCGGAAGGGGGCCGTCCCCCGGCATTCTTCACGAGAACGCGATTCTCGCCGGATTGTTCAACACTCAGCGCGGTCAAGTCGACGTCTACGTCGGGCGTTCGGTAACAAGTTGGATCGTCGATCTCGTAGACGATCTGCTCGGAGATCGTTCCGACCGAGACCACTCCGCCTGTCCCGTCGGCTTTGGTGATCGTTGAGGAACCGTCAGTGTATAACTCGGCGATGGGATAACCGATGCCGGCGGGGTCGG
Organism: Isosphaeraceae bacterium; assembly: GCA_043738665.1. Classification (GTDB taxonomy): domain Bacteria; phylum Planctomycetota; class Planctomycetia; order Isosphaerales; family Isosphaeraceae; genus JAYUFP01. Next base: position 5,115 of record JAYUFP010000922.1, on the reverse strand, counting down.
GCATGGTGTCCCAGTCGTACCACATGCCTCCCGTCGCTTGGGCGCCGCATTCGATAATGTGACCTGCCACGGACGCTCCCGCGAGTCTTTGCCATTCGTCCCACCTCCAGCCGAAGTGTGCCGCCGCCGGGCCGAGGGTCAGTGAGGCATCGGCGACTCGGCCGGTGATCACGACGCGCGAGCCCTCATCCAGCGCGGATGCAATCGGTCTCGCCCCAAGATACGCGTTGGCCGAGACCAATCGATCGGCGACCTCTTGAATGGGTCGGCCCGTCTCCATGTGAGATAGGTCGACACGATCACGCATCCAGACTGAAATCGACCCGAGGACGTCATCGCCATCGACGACGCCGAGCCGCGTCTGGCCGAGTCCCGCGTTAATGAGGATCGAGCCGGCACGTTTCGAACACGAAACCGGGTTCAATCCGCCCGCGTTCGTGACGATCTTCAATCCGGGTTGGGCGTTCAAGATCGGGCCGAGCCGTTCGAGAAGTTCGGGAAAATCTGCGACGTATCCGGCTTGAGGGTCCTTGGAGCGAAGATGGCTGAGGATGGCGAGTGTCAGTTCGGCGAGGTATTCGAGTGTCAGAACATCGAGCCGACCGTCGCGGGCGAGCAGAAAAGGAGCGTCGAGGTTATCTCCCCAGAATCCGGCGCCGTTGCCGACCCTCAGAGGTGGCGGTCCGGGTGCCATGGTCGCTCCCCTCTTTTTGTCAGACCTGGAAGACGCCCGTGCGGACTCGCGCGCCGTCGGGGACCGGGACCCGCGTCGCGATCGTGAAGGCCTCGATTAGGACGTCGCGGGTCTCGTTCGGCTCGATGATCGCGTCGACCCAACCACGGGCGGCGGCATGTCGGATGTCGGTTTCTCCATCATAACGGGCGCGGAGATCGGCGGCCATCGCCTGCATCAGGGCGTCGTCGACGGTTTTTCCCTGGCGCTTCAGCGTCGCGACGTTCACGTCGAGCATCGTCTTCGCGGCCTGGTCGGCTCCCATCACGGCGTAGCGTGCGTTCGGCCAGGCGAAGAGGAATCGGGGGTCGAAGGCCTTACCGCAGAGGGCATAATGACCCGCGCCGAAGGAGTGACCGAGGATCAGCGTGATCTTCGGAACGATGGAGTTGCTGACGGCGTTAACCAGCTTCGCACCGCGTCGGATGATCCCCGAACGCTCCGCGTCGCGACCGACGTCGAACCCGTTCACATCTTGCATGAATAACAAAGGGATGCGCGACTGGTTGCAATCCATCACGAAGCGCGCGGCCTTGTCGGCGCTGTCGGCATAAATCACCCCGCCGAACTGGTAAGGGGCGTGTCCTTCGGGTTTGAATCGAAGGCGCTGATTGGCCACGATCCCGATCGCGATGCCGCCCAGCCTCGCGAATCCGCAGACGAGGGTTTTCCCGTACTTCGCGCGATACTCGTCGAACCTTGAGCCGTCCACAAGTGCAGCCAGGACGTCTCGCACGTCGTACTGGGCCGAGGGGTCGCTTTTCACGAGCGAACCCAGGTTTTCGGTCGGTCTCGCGGGGGGTTCGACAACGCTGGAAGAAGCGGGGTCTGGAGGGAAGAGCGACAGCAGACGACGGAGCCGTTCCAGGCAGTGGGCATCGTCGGGTTCGTGATAATCGACGGTCCCGCTGATCGCCGAGTGGATCGACACGCCGCCGAGGTCTTCCGACGAGATCTCCTGACCGATTGCCGCTTTGACTAGTGCCGGACCGGCGAGATAAAGTCCTGATCCTTCGGTCATAAGGAGTGTATCGCAGAGGACTGGCAGATAAGCGCCACCCGCGACGCAGTTTCCCATGATTGCCGCGAACTGAGGGATGCCCTCGGCGGAGAGGACCGCGTTGTTTCGGAAGATTCTGCCGAAGTCGTCCTCGTCGGGGAAGACCTCGTCCTGAAGCGGCAGAAAGACCCCCGAAGAATCAACGAGGTAGATGACGGGAAGCCGGTTCTCGAAAGCAATTCTCTGCGCCCGCAAGATCTTCTTGATCGTCATCGGGAAGCACGCGCCTGCCTTGACGGTGGCGTCGTTGGCGACCACGAAGACGCGCTTTCCTGAAACGCGGCCGATCCCGACGATAACCCCGGCGGAAGGCGCGCCGCCCCACTCCTCGTACATCTTGAACGCGGCCCAGAGCCAGAGTTCCTCGAAACGGGAACCGGGGTCGACGAGGGCGGCGATCCGTTCTCGAGCGGTCATTCGCCCTTTGGCATGTTGCCTCTCGATGGCCGCGGGGCCTCCCCCTTGGCGGATCCGCTCGGCTTCGATTCGGTGACGCTCGGTCGGGTCCGACCTGGGACCGCGCGGGTCATGGCTCACTCGCGTTGCTCCGGAGAGTGTTCCGCGAGGCGCCGTCAGGCGGCCTCGAATTTCTGTCGTAACCCAAACGGATTCTAGACCCCCCTGCAAGCCCGGTCAACGAGGCTCCCGAACCCGGCCATCAGGTCGCTTGACGGTCCCAGAGTGGGGGGCTAACATGTCCCCGCAGCGTCCTGGTGAGGCGACGTTCGATCGGTTACGGGCCTCGCCGGCGCTTTGACAGGTTCGAGGGGTAGGCTGAGTATCACGCTTGCCATGCTGATGCCATTGACGGGGTGGAACTCCTCAGAGTCAAATCAAACCGTGGGTCCATTTTCCGTCGCTAATCGCGTCTCGAACACGATTCCCGCCAGGCGGGCTTTTGACGACCGATCTCCGCTCTGACCGAGGCCGATATCGAGTTCCCGGCGCTGTTCCAAGAAGTGGGGTGTCGGGGAGCCGGAGACGTGGGAACCGTATCCGATGCATGCATTCGACGCTTTTCGCGAGATCGTCAAGGTCGACGAACCCCTCGCCCCTCACGTCTGGTTCCGGTTAGGCGGCCCCGCCGCTTTTCTGGCGCGACCGGCGACGCTCGACCAACTTCTCGGTCTGCTCAAGAAAGCCCGGGATGTCGGCCTACCGTTTCGCATACTTTCGGGCGGCTCCAACATCCTGGTTCGGGATGAAGGGGTGAACGCCCTGGTGATCCACCTGGAAAGTCCTGCCTTTTCCGATGTGACCGTGAAGGACAACGTGATCAGCGCCGGGGCCGCAGTCCCTTTGACCGCTCTGATTTCTCAGGCGGCTCGGGCGGGTCTTGCGGGTCTGGAATTTCTTACCGGAATCCCCGGGACGGTCGGCGGGGCGCTTCGGAGCAATGCCGGTAATCGCCAGGGGGCGATCGGCCAGTTGGTCCGTCGGGCGACGGTGATCGACGCTTCCGATACCATGCAAATCCGGGAGCGGGACGATCTGACGTTCGCGGAGCGCGACTCGAACCTCGATGAGCCGGTGATTCTCTCGGCGGAATTCTCTTTCGAGACGGAAGACCCGGAAGCCGTGGTTCGCCGGATGCGGCGGATCTGGATCGTCAAGAAGGAGAATCAGCCCTACGGTCATCAGTCCTCGGGACTGATTTTCAGGAACGTGGAACCCGACCTCACCGCGGGCACGCTGATCGATCAGGCGGGTCTCAAAGGGGCAAGGCAAGGCGGAGCCGAAGTGTCTGACCGACATGCCAATTTCATCATCGCCCACCCCGGCGCGACGGCGAGCGACGTGCTCCGCCTCGTCGACCAGATCCGACAACGTGTCTGGCAGCAGTTCGGATACGAACTCGAATTGCAGATGCAGGTCTGGTGACGCTCTCGACGCCTCCGAGCCGATAAACTAAGGTTGCCTTCCAGGCACCTCCCGAAAGAAGTCTCGAGAACGGGGCCGAGGCGATGGAGCAGCGCGACCCCCCCCGGTTCGGAACGAGCGACGGGCGAACGCTCGACGCGTTGACCGACGAACGCGACGAGTTATCCCAAGACCGAGCCGGCATGGGAACGTTTCCTCGCCTCCTCAAACAATCGGCCGCGCGTCACTGGTCAGGCGGGCGGATCGCGTCGGTGTCTCTGGGCGCGCTTGGGATTCTGATCGTGTTGATCGGGGTGGGCTCATGGGTCTTCCGCCAGGGGCACGCAATCGTCCGCGCACAGGCGAAATCAACCCTGAGCTTCCGCGAGATCACGCTCGATCCGCCGCCACCCCGCTGGTATCGCGGTGGCGCCGAGGCGTTTCTCGACCGCGTGGCGCGGAAGTCGAAGCACAAAGCCAGATTCTCGATCCTTGAACTCGACCTCGGGGAGTTGCGACGCGCCTTCGAGCTCGACCCGATCGTGGAAGCGGTGAGTAAAGTCCGAGTCGAGTTCCCGAACCGGGTCATCGTCCGGATCGCCTACCACGAGCCTGTCGCCAAAGCAAAGTTCGCCGACCGTCCAGAGTTTCTCGTCGTCGACCGATTTGGAACCCTCTTACCGCTCGACGTGATCGACCTGAAATCGGCAAGCCCCTTGATCGAGCTCCACGGCTTCCCGCCGCCTCGCGAACCCCGCGACGGATACCGATGGTATGGTCTGGACCCGAAAACCGAAGCCGTCACGCCCGACAGGCCGATTTCCGAAGCCGCCCGACTCGCCGACTTCCTGCGCGGACGTATCATCTCTGAAAAATGCTTTGACCAAATGGGTTACGTCTACATCCACGGCAACCGACAGGCTGACGCGAGCCTGTTCGTCCAGGTGGGATCGAACCAGATTTTCAGCTGGCAAACTCCCGGCGCCGTCGGCATCGATCCGGCACTGACGGATGAAGCCCGCTGGTTGATGCTTCGTGACTGGGTCAAGCTCCACGACCCGCTCGCGACAAGCTCCAATTTCGACACACTCAAATTTACACCTCGTGGCGTCGAACTCATCAAGAGCCGGCCGAAGCCCGTGACCGAACCGATGCGGTCTCCAAACTAATCGCAACGGGTCGCGAGTTTTCCGGGAATTCTCAACAGGTCGATGTCCCGTTGAGGGTGAGCACATGCGCGCGGCGAAGCCCCGCGCGCCGATCGGGATCTCGCCCGGGTGCAACTTGACGACCAACGGCGGATAGTCAGGCAGGAGAACGTCGCAATGTCGGGTCGACTCGGCTCAAAATGGCTCAACCGCGTCTCTTCCATGGCGGGACCGACCCACGCCGGCCGCCTCAGCCGTTACGCCTTGCTCGCGGAGAAGGTCAACGCGCTCGAGACCACTTTCGAGGCCGAGAG
>JAYUFP010000921.1:0-3094 GCA_043738665.1 Isosphaeraceae bacterium | reverse complement strand
CGATGCCTTTGTGTCTGTTCCCATCGTTGACTTGGTCATCGCTCATCGGTCATTTCTGAACGATGATCTATGAACAATCGCCGATGTCTTTGTGTCTTTCTTGATTGTTGACTTGGTCATCGCTCATCGGCCATTTCTCACATTCGCCTCAAACCCGCGCGGCCGAAACCGGCCACCTGTCGTCCACACGTCGGTCGTGAACTCTTTGCCAGGCACGCTCGCGTTCGAGGCGGGTCTGCTCGTACAGGTCGAGATAAAGCTGCTCTTCGACCTCGGTGAAAACCTGGTTACGCCGGCCCATCACGGTCCTCGCCGTGGCGAAAAGCTGCTCGATCGGGAATCCCGGGGCGACTTTTCCGTACAGGACCGCCGCGAAGGACGGGACGTGCTTCGGAAGCAGCGGCCCGGCCGGCAGGACGTTGCACATCACGCCGATCGCCGTGCCCGTGTTGAGCATGCTGCCCATGCCGGTGCGGGTGTGGTCGCCGATGAAACAGCCGACCTTCGCCATTCCCGTGGCAACCGGGTCTCCGCCGAGCGGGACGTGGACCTCGCCGTAATCGTTCCGGAGGTCGCTATTCGAGGTGATCGCGCCGAGATTCACCCACTCGCCGACATAAGCGTGGCCGAGGAACCCTTCGTGGTACTTGTTCGAGTGCCCGTGGACGATCGACGCCTCGACCTCGCCACCGATCCGGCAAACCGGGCCGATCGTCGCTCCGCCCCGGATATTGGCGCGGAAAAGTTGCGTGTCGCGGCCGACGAACGTCGGACCTTCAACGCGGGTGAACGGCTGGACCCACGCCCCCGCGGAGATCGTGATCGGGCCGTTGGTGGTGTCGAAAACGGTGTACGGGTCGATCCGGGCCGACTCATGGACGTAAAGCCGGTCGACCGGGCCGACCAGGGCGGCCGTCCCGAGATGGCGGTTGGTGACGCCGACCTTGCCTTCGGCCGAGAAGTCGCGCACCACATGGTCGGCGTTCATCGCCACGATGTCCCACGGCCGCCTGATCCATTCGCCGCCGATTTCCTCACCGCCGTAACGTGCGGCGACTTCCTCGAACCAGGAGTCGACCCCGCCCGATTCGAGCACGGCGGCGAGGTCGGGCCCGACCATCGCACAGGCGAACTCTCCGTTGCAGAGGCCGAGCCAGGGGCTTTGTGAATCCGGGGGGACGAAATCCGCCGGGGGAACCCAACGGCCGTTCACGACCATCAACGGCCCGCGGGCCTGCCAGTCGCGGTCGTTCACCCGGGTATGCGGGTCACGCCGGCGCTGAATGGCCGCGAGGTAGCCGCGGATCACCACGCCGCGTCGCCGCGGCCCGACCCCGACCTTGAAGGCCCTCGCGATCTTCGATGCGAGCGTACCGCCCCCGAGCATCAGGTCGAACACCGGGCGCGTCAGGGTCAGAGGTTCAAGATCGGCGGCGGCGTTATCTTCGACCAGGCAGAGACGCATTGACACCCCTCCTTAGACGCTCCGGTCGAGCCCGGAACGTCCGGGCGCGAGGGAAGCAGTCCCGCGGGCTCTCAAGACCTCACCTCTCCGGAACCGGGCTCTCTCTCAAGAACCGCGTCGGAAAGAACTGTTCAATTGAATGTAGCTCGGGGTCGCCATCCATGACCAATCCCGTATCGCGAAAGCGTCAGAGTCTGTCGCGAATCGACAACATTCGAAGTGCGTCGGCCTCAAGATCGAGAAGCGCCACGGTATACGAGGAAGCCCGATAGAGCGCCCCCGGATTGATGAACCGCGTGGTTCCTTCACGACTGTCGGCCGGGAAATGGGAGTGGCCGAAAAAAAGATAGTCGGGTTTGAGCGCGGTAAGACGCTGAAGTTCCTTGTTCGAGTCACCGTGAGTCACGGCGATCCTTTTGCCCGCGAGCGTGAGTTCGCCACCGCGTTCGAGGCAAACCCCGCCGACGGCATTCATCGCGCGACGCAGACCGGATTCGTCGTAGTCATTATTACCGAAGACGAAATACGTCTTCAACGTGGCGAACTCGTCGATGATCTCCGGTCGCGTCAGGTCGCCGCAGTGGATCAGGACAACCGCCCCCTCGTCGGCGAGCCGACGAACCGCCAGACCCGTCCGGGCGATCTGGTCGTGAGTGTCGGATAAGATGCCGATCCGCATGGGAATTCCTCGGGATTATCGCGTCTGAACAGATTTTACCAACACCGTCCAAAAACTCGACCCCAAAGAAGTCTCTGGCCGGAACGCGGATTGCCGTGTAGATTGACGGGTGGAGAACACGAGGCCGCGTTCTCGGCCCTCGAAAACATGCCTGATTTTCCGAACGGGAAACTTGGGCGATTTCGGGACTCTTCCCGACCTCGTAAGACTCCGCCTTTCGCCCGGTATGGGTTGAAGGCGCGGCCGTGCCTGTGACTTGGCCGGACGCGGGACGGGAGGTGGCGAGGGCCTAGGACCGGGTCGCTGCCTCCTGTTTCATGGATTCTCCCGCGTTACGCGGGGAGGTGTTGCATGTCGATCGCGACTCGTCCGAAACGTCTCAACAAATCAAACGTCACGTCTTCTCCCGTTTCCGGTTCGGCCCCGATCCTCGCGATCAATGAGGCCGAGGCACCTGATAGGGGCACCTCTCAACGCGAGGCACCCGAGACTCGCCAGGGTCGCCATTTTGAGGCACCCGAATCCCGAGAAGGCCGAGCCGCCTACCTCGATAGCGAATTCACGCACGGCCGGAGCCAGAGCTGAGCGGTCGGGCCAGGACCAAAAATTCCTGGCGGACCGGAGGCCCCACCGCACCGCTCTCCCGGCCTCCCTCTCTGCCCCTCGATCACTATCGTTTAAAACGAGAGGACAGTTCCTGCTCCTCAGTTTTTCTTGGGACGGACTGTCCTCTTTCGCTTTCCGCACGACGGTATAAACGGCCGACAGGATTCCTAAGTCCGCCCTTCTCCCCCCGAGAGAAGGTGCCGCGAAGCGGCGGCTCCGGCCACCTTCTCCCCCCGGGAGAAGGTGCCGCGAAGCGGCGGCTCCGGCCACCTTCTCCCCCCGGGAGAAGGTGCCGCGAAGCGGCGGATGAGGGTTCTTTGATTGACGCCGCGACCGGGAACCCT
>JAYUFP010000920.1:0-3094 GCA_043738665.1 Isosphaeraceae bacterium | reverse complement strand
CCCCGAAGTGGTTAACCAGAATCTGCGTGATTTTATCCACGTAGGCGAGACGTTCGCTTTTCGCCGCGTCCACATTCGCCCCACTCTTGTCGAACTTGTAGGCTTTGATCAGGTGGTCCTTGGCGTCATCGAGGTCGTTTTCCAACATCTGGCGGTCGAGGTTAACCGCAGCATCGACCGGCCCGGCGATGGCCAGTATAGTACCCAGAGCGGTCAGGGCCTTCACGATCGTCTTCTTCTTCGTGGAATTGATGTCCGAGTTCGAAACCAACCTCGTGGTCTTCTCGGTCATGAATTTCTTGGCCATCCGGTCATCATAAGCAGCAACGGCACGAGTCTCTTCGGTTTTGCTCGGTGCCCACGCAGTCGTTCCCCGTTGCTGACGTAACCTGGCGACCGCGGCCTTATCGGCCATTCTGTGCTCGAGGTAGGTGAGCTTGTCGCTGGCGGCGACCGATATCCCCATACCACGCCTTCGGCCCACCAGATCGGTCATCCCGTAATCGGACTTCAAATGCTTGATCGTCGCTTCGATCTCGGCCTTAGTGGCGTTGGGGTGCGTTCTGAAGAAAGTGTGCCAGTCTTTATTCCACTCGCGCGCGAGTTTCTCCTTGCTGATGCGTTGGAGATCCGAGTGTACTTTGTAGTGGTCGTCGACGAACAGGTACCACCCGTTCTCCGGGTTATGGATGTACCCGGCGGGGTATTCTCGGGCCAGGCTCGCCGCGGCGTTCCGGATAACGAGATCATCACTCTTGCCGTCCAGATTGAAAAAATGCTGGGGAATGAGGTGATGCCAAACTTTCGTGTAGCCGTAATTGGTGTCGGGATTTGCGCCGATACCGAGAACGATTGAGATGTCGAAGTACTGGAGTATGGTCGGACTATTTGCAGGAGTGACCGCCGGCTGGGCGGCAACTACGTCGGGCAATGTAATGGCGTACACCCCGCCAAGAATGCCGGTGAGGGCGTAGGCGCCGGTACTGTCGGTCAGGGTCTGGTATACCGGGCCGCCGGCGTCGGGCGTCAGGACGACCGTGACTCCCGCGAGGCCCGGCTCGTAAGAGTCCTGCACCCCGTTCCCGTTCACGTCGTCCCAGACTACCCCCGATGCTGTTCCGGTTTCATTGTCCCGTATCGTCACAGCTTGGACGGCACCGTAGGCCGGAACGTACCCGGATCCCGCGAGTACCTTCACGTCCACCGTCTCGGGCATTTCCAGTTCCGGGTCGTCGAAAGGCGCGACGGCCACGTCGGCGGTCGACGCGCCCGGAGCGAAGTTGACTGCGCCGCTGAGAGCGGCGTAATCCACGCCAGCGGTTGCGGTCGAGGACGTGCCCACCGCGTAGTTCACGGTCAAGGCTTGGCTCAGTTCGCCGGTCCGGGTGAAGCGGAAGGCACCCAAGGAGCCGCTCTCAGTGGCATCCGACACCCAGGCCACACTCACCCCGGTAACGACAGTAAGTTGCACGGTAACGACCCCGCTCTGCGCGGCCCCATCGGTCGCCCGGTAGCTAAAGGAATCCGTTCCGAGGTAGCCGGCCGTTGGGGAGTAGACGAACCACCCGTCCGGATCCAGGGCCACCGCCCCGTGCGCCGGTGCCGTCACCAGAATTGCAGCCAGTGGGTCGCCATCCGGGTCGCTGTCGTTGGCCAGTACGCCAGATAGAAGGTCAGTCACGAGCGAACTCCCGGCCGGCACGAAGTAGCCGTCCCCGGATGCCGTAGGGGAGGCGGCTCCGATAATCCGGAGAGATGCGGTGTCGGGCCAGCCGGGCACATAAGACGCACCAGCCACGACAGCCACGGACACCGTCTCTCCACCTTCGACCAGACCGTCGGCGAGAGCGGAAACGCTCAGGTCGGAGGTGACCTGGCCCGCTCCGAAGGTAACCGTTCGCGGGAGCATCAGGTAGTCTGCTCCCTCGGCCGCGTCACCCGCCACATCGATCTCAATCGTGCGGGGCTGGCTGCTGTCTCCAGTCCGGGTAAAGCGGAAAGTGCCTACCGCCCCGCCCTCGACTGCGTCGGTCAGTCTCGCAACGGTGACCGCGACCGTGTCCGCAATCGCAACCGTGGCAGGTGTCGAATTGCCCACTGTGTATCCCGTTCCGGCCGCGACCGCCGCCGTCACTGTCTCACCAGGGTCGTAGATGCCGTCCGCGGCAGCGGTTACCGATACGTCCGCGGTCGCCACGCCTGCTGCGAAGGTTGCTTCTTCAAGCAGCCAGCCATAATCCACATCGACGGCCGCCGTTCCACCGACGGTAAACCCGGCAGTGAGTGGGCTCCCCAGGCCACCCGTTCTGGTGAACCGGAAGATTCCGTCGGACCCTCCTTCCGTAGCGTCCGCCACCTTCGCCACAGACACTACCTGGGCGTCGTTGTCGAACAGGTTGATGCTCGCGGAGCCCGGCGTACCGGGGCCATATTGGCCGGTCGCATTGAGAGTGAGCGTGATCGTCTCGGTCAGTTCGGAGGCGGTATCATTCGTTGCGGGGATCAGCAAGTCGCCGCTCGCCAACCCGGCTAGGATCGTGAATGACGGTGGCACGTCGTAGTCAATCAGCGACGCAGCGGTTCCACTGAAATTGAACGACACATTCAGCGGCTGGCTGGTGTTTCCCGTTCGAGTGAATCGGAAGACGCCTGCGGCTCCGCCCTCATACGCGGGCTGCTCGCCGGTGATGGTCACCGTCGGTGGCGACATCGGAGGAGGCGACATCGGCGATGTGGGTGTAACAGTAACCGAGAAGTTGGAGGTCGCGGATTCGGTGACGCCTGGGGAATAGGTGGCCGTCGCGGTTACGATGATCGCGTACGTTCCGGCCGTGGTGTAGGAGTGGGAGGCATAGACCGGGCAGGGCATGGAGGGCATGGAACCGGGCGAGTATGCCGTGCCGCTGGACGAGGAAAGTCCATCTCCCCAGAGGTAGCTCACGCCCAGGAAAGTCATGGGGCTGGTCGTTGAAGCCGATCCGGAAATCGAAACTTGTTGACCGACCTGAACGGACGAGTTGCTCAGTGCGACCGAGAGCGTGATGGCCGGGACATCGCGAGTTTCCAGACCCTCAACGCCGAGTCGGAACCGGGG
>JAYUFP010000919.1:0-3096 GCA_043738665.1 Isosphaeraceae bacterium | reverse complement strand
CCGTCAGCATCGCGAGGGCTCCCGAAGCGAGCATCACGATAAATTCGACGCCGAGCGCGAGAGGCCCGTTTCGGTCAAGGCCGCGGACGAGGTCGACGGCCCCTCCGTTGGCGAGAGGCGCCTGCTCGAGAACCGAAGGCACCACGAGCCATGCCAGCGCGGTCACCACGAACAGGGTGCTCGCGACCAGCAAGACGACGTAAAACGGGTTCGGGAAGAGCTTCTTTTCGGGTCGGTCGGTCATGGGTTCTCGCGGAAGGTCAAGCTCCGCCGAACACCCATTCGCCGCCGGCGATGGCGTAGTCGACGACTTCGCCTTCCTTGAACCAGAGGGCGATCTCCCGCTGGGACGATTCCGGGCTGTCGCTGCCGTGGATCAGGTTGTTTTGTTTGGAGATCGAGAAATCCCCGCGAACCGTTCCGGGCAACGCGGCGACACCGTTGGTCGCGCCGAGCATCGTCCGAACGACCGAAATCGCTTCGTTCCCTTGGAGCACGCCCACGACCACGGGCCCTCCCGTGATGAAGTCGATCAGGCCGTTGAAGAACGGCTTGCCGTGGTGCTCGGCGTAGTGCTTTTCGCCGAGCGCGCGGTCGACTTGCAAGAGCTTGAGGGCGGCGATGCGGAGCCCCTTGGACTCGAACCGGCCAAGGATCTCACCGACAAGTCGGCGCTGGACGCAGTCGGGCTTGAAGATGATCAGGGTGCGTTGCATGAAGACGGCCTTCACTCAAAGAAAACCTGGCGACGACCGAAGTCGTTTCCGCGTTGAAACCTGTGGAATTGGCGTTGAGTTTACCCATTCCGCCTCGACGGTTCAACGTCACCCCGCGCGGCGCTCAGGACATTCGCAAAGTCGTGCCGATCCCGAAGAAACTCATCCGCAGATGTCGCGAATGAACGCGGATGAAGAATGAATTCAGACCGCGTGAGGATTGAAGACCGAGTCGGCGACGGGAATGGACCGCGTTCGGGCATCTCCGAGAAGAAAATCGATTTTCTCTCTCACTGTTTTCATCTGCGACATCTGCGGACAAGTTCATTCCACTCATCAGGGCGACTCTGTAACGCTCCTGATGACGCGTTCGACTCGCCAGGCGATTTTCTCATACGAGTCGGCTTTCAATCGCCAGACGCCGACTTCCGGCGGGTCGGTCAGGAGCGAAACGATGATCCGGGGGGTGTCGTCGCAATAATTCATCGACAGGTCGGCTTTGCTCGGAACCGGTTCCCAGCGTGGGTGCGAGTGGTAAATCGCCAGGATCTCCGCTTCGCGCTTGCGGAGATCCTGGACGGCGCGGATCAAGTCGTGGGGGTCGGCGTTGTATCGCGTTTCGCTTTTCTCCGAGTTTGCCATCGGATAAAAGAGTTCCGCGCGCGGAAAAACTCCCCCCAGCAGGCCGCAGGCTTCGAGGGGGGCGTCAGCGACGCAATGGGCGAGCATCGCCTCGTAGACGTCGACGGGGATGGTCAGGACGTCCCGGCTCATTCCGGGAAGAGCGGGGTGGAAAGGTAACGTTCCCCAAGGTCGGGCAGGATTACCACGATTCGCTTCCCTTTGTTCTCCGGCCGTTTCGCCACCTCGATCGCCCCGACCGCCGCGGCGCCGCAGGAGATTCCGACGAGCATCCCCTCTTCCTTCGCGAGGCGACGTGCCATGTCGAAAGAGTCTTCATCCTTGACGGTGATCACTTCATCGATGATCTCCGTATTCAGAACGCCGGGGATGAAACCGGCGCCGATCCCCTGGATTTTGTGAGGGCCGGGCTTGAGCTGGTCCCTCGGAACCCCCTGGTTGAGCAACTGCGTCAACACGGGGGAGTTCACCGGTTCGATGGCGATGATCTTGATCGCGGGATTCCTGACCTTGAGAACCTCGCCGCAGCCGGTGATCGTTCCGCCGGTGCCGACCCCAGACACAAAAAAGTCGATTTTCCCGTCGGTGTCTCGCCAGATTTCCTCGGCGGTCGTCTTGCGGTGGATCTCGGGGTTGGCGGGGTTCTCGAACTGCTGCGGCATGAAGGCGTTGGGCGTGTTCTTAACAATTTCTTCAGCCTTATCGACCGCGCCCCTCATCCCTTTCGCGGCGGGGGTGAGCACGATCTCCGCGCCGAACGCTTTCATCAACCGGCGGCGTTCGATGCTCATGCTCTCGGGCATCGTCACCAGCAGTTGATAACCACGCGCGGCGCAGGTGAAGGCGAGACCGATCCCCGTGTTGCCGCTCGTCGCTTCGACGATCTTTGTATCTTTGTTGATCTTCCCGGCCTTCTCTCCCGCGTCGATCATCGCCACGCCGATGCGATCCTTGACCGACCAGAGCGGGTTGAAGTTTTCGAGCTTGGCGATGACCTCGGCGTGACAGCCTTCCGTCACTCTGCGGAGCCGGATCAACGGGGTGTTGCCGATCGTCTGCGTGATATCGTCGTAGATCCGCCCACGGGTCCGCTCGGCCGTCGCCATCCGCGTCCTCCAGTTCGATTCTTGATCAGCAAAACGAGCGCCGGGTCAGACCCCCCATGGCCCCCGACCGTCACGACGATATCATATTGGCAGTTTCCCGACCGAACAAGCCGAGATCAAGGATTTGGGCTCGACCGCGGATGTCGCGGATGGTCACAGATAGAGAGATATGAGGATTGAATTAGGTTGCGTCCCAACCCGGCCGTGTCCGGAATTGCGGCACCGTTCAAAGCGGTTGGCCGAATGGCGTTTCATTCCCCGAGATGGAACAAACCGTAAGTGCCGTCCGATACGGCCGCCCGGATCGCCAAGCACTGTCCGTGAAGGTCATCACGCCAGAGGGTATGAAGCCGCCGAGCCTCGGCCAATGAAACGCGTTCGAATCGGACGGGGTCCCCGGGACGAATCTGTGCGAGTTTGGGAAGGTCGGCGGAGATCACTTGCGCGACGTGCGGATATCCCCCCATCGTTCCGCAGGCGACTCCCAGGATCAAGGGAAGCCCTCCCGCCATCTGGACGGCCCCGGCTGCGACGGGCGTTGAGAGTCGCTCGTGATCCTCTTTGACGACGCATCGCGGGCCGTCGAGGCGCACGCCCATCCGGTCGGATCGCGCGTCCACTTTGAAAGTCCG